>DAHXPE010000282.1 GCA_027364495.1 Candidatus Heimdallarchaeota archaeon
ATTAACAAAAAAAATCAAAAAAAATAGGTTTATCTTATTAGTTATAACATCCGTTGTCTTAGGGTTACTAAGCCAGTTTCATCCTCATAATCAATAAGTTCAGCACGTAATAACTCATGAATAGAGTGTAAGACCACTGCAGCTGAAAATCCAAGAGTTTGATTTAATTGTTGCCTGGTGATCTGATGGGATTCATGAGTATTAAGCAATAATAGAATTTTGGCGTGAGGTCTACCTTCAAAAACATGTTCGAGCAAGGTGACATAAACGCTCAAAATATCTTTGATGTTGATATTTGCTTCAGCGGTTCCTGCTAAATCTTTATACATTGCTGAGAGCTTGTTTAATTCTTCTTGAACTGATAGATAACTTTCTTGTAATTCGGCATTCTTACTTTGTGATTCTCGTAATTTCTTCTCTCGTTCATCAAGCATTTTTTGTTTTTCTTGCAATTCATATGCTAATTTTTCTAAATCCCCTGTTAAAGGTGCTAATGATTCAACACTGATGCGAATTTTTTGAATCATTCGGTCAATTTCAATCTTTTCCATATAATAATCACAACTAATTTTTTATTTGGTTCTCACCCATAAGCCCTTTTTAAATCCTTTCAATTTATTAGTATTAAAATCAAAATTTCAAATTTATTTACCTAAAAATTCCTATAAATTTACCTAATATTGTATCTCTTCTTGTTCTGTTTAATAAAAAGATTAACAAATTCATTCTTCGTTCACTTAAACCTTTGCCTTGACTCATGTTTACAAGATCTCTAAATGGTAAATTATTAAGTGATTCTATTGCAGTTTGTTCATTCATAACCAATTTCTCAGGTGATGATTCTTCTGGAATCATTCTTTTCAGTATTTCCTTTTTCATTGCATTATAAATAGAAATTCCGACAGGATGATTAGCTATTACTTCCATTCGCGTGTTTCTAGTAATTTTCTTAGAATTTTTGATTAAGATTCTCCCTTTATAGACAAATTTTTGAGTTATCAACGTAATGGGTTCACTACTCGACTGGATAAAAAGTTTTTTTTCTAAAACAATGTTTTTTGATGATTTACCAATCATAATTGTGAATTTTCCAGTTTGCACGTACCAATCTTCAATATCAACATTATAATAAGCAAAAGATCTCTTAGTTAATGTGAAATTTACGATTTTTTCTTCATTTGGTTCTAAAAATGTTTTTTTAAATCCCTTAAGCTCTTTTATAGGTCTCTTTACCACTGGTCTTTCTTCAGAGATATATAATTGAATTACTTCTTTTCCTGCTCTAGGGCCAACGTTTTTTACTTTTACAGACACGGTCACTTCATCTGTATCTGTTATACTATCCTGTGATAATTGTAAATCAGAATATTGAAACTCAGTGTAACTTAAACCATAACCAAATTCAAATTCCACTTCTTTATTAAAAAATTCGTGAAAACGATAACCTACAAAAATCCCTTCCTGATAATAAACTTCATCTGATCCCGGATAGTTACCATAGCTTGGATCATCTATTTCATTTTTGATAAATGTTTCCGATAATCTACCACTGGGGTTGCTTGTACCTAATAAAACATCTAGCAAAGCTCCGGCACCTGCTTCGCCAAGCAACCAGCCACTTATTAATCCTTTAATATTCTTAACAAAAGGTATCTTCACGGATGAACCAAGGGATAGGATGACCACGACATTTTTATTGACTTTAGCAATTTCTTCTACTAGTTTTAATTGATTAGGTGGCATATTGAGATGTTTTCTGTCAACTCCCTCGGTTTCATAACGATCTGGTAAACCAACTGATATTGCAGCAATATCTGAGCCTTTTGCTATATTAACAGCTTCAGAAAGTAAATCATTTTCTACATCATCAGAATTACGGTTATAACCCATTGCAAAACGAATGACAAAATCAGAAGTTTCAGCTGTAAACTTGTCTATCAGTGAATCCACTTTATAAGGATTTATATGAGAACTCCCACCTCCCTGAAACCTTGGATTTTTTGCAAAATCTCCCAATAATGCAATTGATTTATATTTTTCTTTTGTAATAGGTAAGATATTATCTTCGTTTTTTAATAAGACTATACACTCGCGTGCTATTTCTCTAGCTATTTGATGATGTTCATCTTTACTGAAAGTGATATTTTGTTTTTTTTGTTTATTAGCTTTCTGTAAGAGCTCTTTAATGTGAATTGTTGATTCATTAAGCAGTTCAATGGCTAATTTCTTCTTTTTAACAGATGTTATAATTTTTTGAGGACCAACATCACCGCTCGTTGGCATTTCTAAGTCCATACCAGCATGGATCGACTCTGCTATTTCATCCACAGCTCCCCAATCAGAGAGTATTACCCCGTCATACTTCCATTCGTTTCGAAGGATATTTCGTAATAAATATTCATTTTGACATACATAAACACCATTAACTCTGTTATAAGATGCCATGATGGTCCAAGGCTTACCTTCTTTAATTGGTTCTTCAAAAGCTGTTAAATATATTTCTCTAAGTGTTCTTTCATCTATAACTGCATTAATGGTCATCCGATATTTTTCTTGATTATTTGCAATAAAATGTTTTAAGGATGTCCCAACACCCTGAGATTGAATTCCTTTGATTATAGCTGTAGCTAATTTACTTGCTAAGAAAGGATCCTCGGAATAATATTCAAAATTTCGACCACAAAGTGGAGTTCGTTTAATGTTATTTGCAGGTCCAAGTAAAACTTGAACATTTTCACCTTGACATTCTATTCCTAATGTTGAACCAATTTTAAATAATAAATCTTCATCAAAGGAACAAGCTTGAGCTGATGCTGTTGGAAAACAAACTGCTTGAATTGATTCACCATTTCCTTCATCTGTAGAAATATTAGCAGCTTTTCTTAATCCATGTGGACCATCAGAAACAATGATGACTGGTAAATTATATTTTTCAATTTCATGAACTTCCCAAAAAGATTTACCCGATGATAGGTATGCTTTTTCTTCTAATGTCAAATCAGGTACTATTTTAATATCATCGACCATGACTGTTAATATTTCTTAAATTATTAAAATATTTTCTCTCTTATAGAGTGCTTATAAAAAAAATGGCTTAAAGAGTTCATTTATAATTTTGGTGAACATAAATTCAATTTACAAGTTGGACAGGATGTATTTGCAATTAGAATTTCTTGTACCTCGGTTGTTGCAAACACATGCTCGGCTACCAATTTCACAGCAAAGTATAAGTCAGATGGAAAACGTTTTGACGCTATTCCATCGGTTATAGTTTTTTCAATGTTTCTTTTTTCAATTTTATAATAAGAATTGGTTGAAATTGGATTAGGAACTATTTTTAATTCAGTTCTATCTTTAGGGCAATACCAAAATCGTTGTAAATCATCTAGTGTTCCAGTTTTGATGTAAGGATCTGTTTGCACTTTATCTAAGGTCACATTTAACCCTGGAGAAGTGAATTTGAAAGGTCGTTTCATAATTGATTACGAGTGTATCTTTTTATTAAAGAATTTATTATTTTTCAAACTAATTAATATCATAGATTTAATAAATTCCCCAATAAAATTTGAAACTGGTATCTTACATGAGTATTTCAAATAAAGCTCGACATCAATTACAAGATCAAGTCGATGGAAAGACAGTAATACCTATTGCACAATTAATAGGATTTAATTTGATTTCATTTGATTATGGCAGATCAAAATTTACTATGAAAGTTACTCAAAAACACCATAACCCTATGGGAACGGTTCATGGTGGAATTTATTGTGATATAGCTGATGCAGCAATGGGAGTTGCTTTTGCAACAACTTTAGCTGAAAATGAAACTTTTGGAACTGTAAACTTTCAA
>DAHXPE010000293.1 GCA_027364495.1 Candidatus Heimdallarchaeota archaeon
AAATTAATTCCAAATTTGTTTGAATCCGAAAAATGTAAAGATAAAATTTCATCTGCCGATATATTTCTTGATAGAACTTGTTTCAAATCGTCAATGTTGATTCTAAGCTCAAGAACATCATTTTTCAATTCATATTTAGTGAAAAAATCTTTCAAAACTTTGAAATAGACAAAAACACTACCTTGGTCCATACTTTCAAAGGAGAGGCCTTCTTGAGTAAATCTAAACGTTCGTGGACCTGAAACAATATTGGATGTAGTGTCAATAATGGTTCTCAAATATTTTATATTTTCATTATTTATCTGGCACATTAACATAAATTGTGCATTCTCCTATTATTATAAGTTTAAACTACCTTTATTTTCCTAAATAAAAGATATAAAGTTAAATATTTCGTTTAATTCTACTATTAATAAAAATAATTAGTGATAATATAAGATACTAAAATTCATTTATCTCTTTATTTAATTTTTTCCTTTAGCTCTTTTATTTTTAAAAGGCCAATTTCAACTGCTTTATCAAGTAGGAAAAATATTTCGTCTTTTTTGAAAGAGGTAGGAAGGCTTTTTTGCAAAGCTGCAATTTTTCCATTTTCCATTACTCCTACTGTGAATCTTCCTTCTTCAACTTTTTCTTCGCTTAAAGTCGGATCTACTATTATTTTGTCTCCGATTTTTGAAAAAGTTATACTGGTAGCAAATGTTGAAATTGGTAAAGGAATCTTTTCTTCCTTTTTTGTACAAACCTTTGTTGCTGGATCAACATCAATAACTGGAAGTTTAGTTGACGCTAATGCAGCCATCGCTGCTAAAGTAGAGGCATCAAGAAGATTTCCATCATCAGTAAGGGGATAAATATCCACAAAAACTATCCAGACTTTTTCTTTAGGAACAACGCATAATTTATCGACATCAATTACATGAGCTTCTCGAATACTTCTATCACAAACTCGTGACATTTCGATAGCCTCTTTTGAGGGTGGTCCACTCTCAAAAAATGGTGAAGCAATTGGATTTAATTCAATATTAACTATAAGAACACCTTGTTCTGGTGTGTCTGGAAAAGGCGCTCCTAATTCTGCTTTAACACCTGCATAGACAAATGTATTACCTAATTTAATTTTTGCTGATCCGTCAGCTTTGAAAATTACATTAGTTTCAACTTCTAAATTGCGAAAATCAAAATTTTGTCGATTATCTAATCTTTTATTTTGTTGAAGTAAAGATAAAATATGTTTTTGCTCTATAATTCCGGTAATCATTGATTCAGTTTTCATATATTATCAGCTCCGGATATTAATAATCATCAGCTTGATCTTTTAGATCATCTTCGCCGATATCATCACTAACATCATCACCTGATTCAGAATCAAAACTTTCTTCTGATTCTTCTTCTATATCATCTAAGGAAACAGCTACTTCTTCTTCTTCAGTTACATCCATTGTTTCAACTTCAGCTGATGATTCCTTAAGATGTTCAGTTATTTCTTTATAATTGGCCAGTAAAACTTCTTTTTGCATTTTGTATAATTGATCACAGCCTTCCATAGCTAATTCAACAGCTTGTTTTACCTCGTCTGCCGTAAATTGACCATCTGCCTGTAACAAAGTAATTTCTTTATTTTGATTAATAATTGCTACGGGAAGATCTCCAGAACCGTATTTATCTTCTTCATCAGAAAGGTCTAAAACTATCTTATCATGAACTTTTCCAGCTGCAACGGCAGAGACTAATCCACGAAGAGGAATACCTGCATCAGCTAATGCTAAAGATGAAGCAGTTATACTTGCTGCTCTTGTTCCACCATCAGCATCTAAAACAAGTATAAATAAATCTATGGAAGATCGTGGAAATTTCTCAGTAAAGATTGATGGTTCCAATGCTTCCTGAATCATTTTACTTAATTCAATTTCTCGTCTTTTTGGAGCGGGACTTTTTCGTTCATTGACACTAAAAGTTGCTAGACGATATTCAGCTCTAACTCGTAACTTCTCAGGTAGACTTAAATGTTTAGGGTGCATTTCTCGTGGACCATAAACTCCTACCATAATTTTATTATTTCCCATTTCAATGTAAGCACTACCATCAGCTTGTGGTAAAACACCTACTTTAAGTCTGGTGGGTCGTAATTGATTTAATTCACGGCCATCTAATCTTTTTCCATCGGCTCTAAATAATGGGACATCGCCTGTTCCTGCCATATTATTACATCCTTAAATTCAATTTTTAACTTCTTGAGTATTTTGTTCTTGTAAAAGGGCTTTGATTCTATCTGTTAAACCTGAAACGTGTGATTCTTTCTGTATTTTATCAATACATTCGATAATTAATCTTTCAGTTTCAAAATTTGGTGCATTTATCAAAATTCTTCCATTCTGCCCAACATAAATTTGACTTTTTGTTGCTTCTTTTATCATTGAAATCATTGATCCACTTTTACCAATAATTCTAGGGACCTTTACCGGATCAACTTCAATTAATCTGCCAGAAGTCAATTTTTTCAAACCTCTATTATGCATGGTTAAAACTGGATCTCGTGTTCGATCAAAACTAATTACTTTAGCTAAAACAATTTCTCCGACATTTAAATATTTTTCAGGGCTAAAATTAGGACCTGGTCGAAAATCTCTATCTAAAACATTATTAATAGCTAAAACACCTGAATATGGTCCTCTAATATCCACAATCCAAGACCTACTTCCTACAATACTTATAATACCGATGACTAAATCATTTTCAAGTGGAATATAGGATCCTTCTAATGGAATAACTGATACGGTTGAACCTTTAACACTTACTAAACCTAATAATGTGCTAAAATAATCAAAATCGTTGTCTTTAGCTTTTTCTTTAAAAACTCCAAAGCCTTGTTTAAATTTACCAGTTGCTAACTTATCTCCTGGTGTTACTAATTGGTATTTTTCAACTAATAATTGACTCATAATATTTCACCAATTTTAAAATGAATATTGAGATCTATCCATTACTTTAACTTCAGCTCTTCCTTTACAGAGCTCTTCTATTTTTTCCATAAATTCAGTTTGACGCCCTGCCGGAAATTCAAGAACACAAATCCAATTACCATCCTGAGTGTATTGTTCTTGACTAATGTCGCCGAATCTTTTAACAATGCCATAACCTTTTCCCGCATATTCAGCAGGCATCCTAACAGCAAGCTTGACCTGCTCTAATTTCATTGGTAAAATAGATTGGAGTTCTTTTACAACTCTTTTTATTTGAGAATCAACATTATCATAAGGATCAATTTTGATATTTCCTACTTCTAATGCATTTTCAATTCTTGCAGGAGGATGGGGGATATTTAATTTAGGGTCAACTGCATGTTTAGAAATAAAATTAATAATTTGTTTACGTTTATTATCAGCAAGTTCTTTCCTTTGAGCTTGCGTTAATTGAAGTTCTCCCTTTTTCAAAATTAATTTTGCAACAGCTAACTCATCTTCAGTTTCAAAGGCATCTAATAAATCTTCTGAGGGTGCTTTTAAGCCTTTACTTGCATCGGAAAATACAGTATCAATTTCAAGTATTTCTAATATTGGTACATCTTCCTCAGTTATCTGTTTCATTTTTAATTTAAAAGCTAAATCAGGATTAACAATAATTTCAAATTTATTATTTTTATGTTTATATTTGGCTATGGCTTTATTTTTTAAATCTAATCGTTTTCGTTCATAACCTCCAGTTGGATTAATACTCATGATATCTTCAATCCTAATTTTTTTGTTGTTCTACTTATTTTTCTACAACTTAACATCTTTTTTATGTCTTTAAATCATTAGAAAATAATATGTCTAAAAATTTTAACTTTTTGAAACGAAAAATTCTAAAATGTAACTTTTTTAATAAAAATTCCTTTAAGATTATTTCATTGAAAGTAAACACCAATATCAGACCTATTTGAAATTTTTAAAAAAAAAAAACCTTTAAATAAAGCCATAGCCAAATATAAACATAAAAATAATAAATTTGAAATTATTGTTAAA
>DAHXPE010000301.1 GCA_027364495.1 Candidatus Heimdallarchaeota archaeon
AAGAAGAAGCAGATCAGTTAGATTCATATTTAGTCAAAATCAGACGGACAATACATGAACCCTCCATTAATTTTACCTGTGGTGAACACATGAGGTTCTACAGGATCAACAGTTCGTGATAAAAACCCTTGCATTGCAACATTGATTTGTGATGCAATGTAAACTGGATCGATAGCAGAATGAGGTGCTGAACCATGTCCACCTTTTCCTTTTATTGTGATAAGGAATTCATCAGCTGAACCTGTGTAAGGACCATCTTTAATTGCTATTTTACCGAGGTTTTCATCTTCTTCTTCAGAAGCAACAATATGCAGTGCTAACGATGCATCAATCTTAAATTCTCCTGGTTTTTCCTGAATCATAGGCAAAGCGCCACCAGATCCATTAGGATCATATACAGTGGAAGTTTCCTCAGCGGGTTGAAAAACTAATTTAATAGTACCCTTAAATTCATTTTCACGCTTTTTAAGTATAGTAGCAGCACCTAATAAGCAAGCTACGTGACTATCATGGCCACATGCATGAAAAATTCCTTTATTTTTGGATTTAAAAGGTAGGGTGGTTTCCTCAATTAACGGTAAGGCATCCATATCAGCTCGAATTAATAATGTTTTACCTGGACCTTTTTTACCTTTAATGGTTGCAACAACTCCCGTCAAGGCAATCTTATCAACAAAAGGAATATTAAGTTTATTTAATTCAGATGTGATTAATTTAACAGTCTCATACTCTTTAAAACCTAATTCTGGGTGTTCATGTATTGTCCGTCTGATTTTGACTAAATATGAATCTAACTGATCTGCTTCTTCTTTTATACTCATTTAATTTGTCACCAAATTCATTCAAAAAAATATTTAAATATTATTAAAGCTCTACTTTAAAAAATCAGGTATTTTAAAAATTTACAATTATGTAAATAAATTTTATTGTAATTTGTTAAGAAAAACGGGTAAAATAAAATTTATATACCATTATTTTCACTAATAAACCACAAATTCGCCATTTCATTAAAAAAAAAAATAACTTAAATTACTTATATTTCTGTACAAAATCCTAAAAGTTTTTATGAATAAAAATTAAAAATAAATCACACATTTTTTGGATGTGACTTATTATGTGGAATTATTGTCTCTGTAACTAAAAAATTTAAAACCTTTTTTTGTTCTTTTCATTGCTTTTCCCATATTCGTTCTTATTTTGGTAAGTTTTTTAAAAGTCAATATACTATATATTTTAAGAATGAATTTGAGAACTGTCCTACTATTTTATTTTTTGCTTGTATTCAAGAAAACTTTTTTGGTGGGAGGTGTTTTAGATGAATCCATCTGAAAATCATTCTTTTAATTATTTCTCAATATGGGAGAGAGCTGGTGTATATACTATTGAAAAAGAATCCTCTAAACCTAAATGGTATCAAATTTTTGCTTATCCAGGTCCATCTGGTTTCTTGCATGTAGGAACTTTACGTAGTTATACCTATCCTGATGTCATTGCTAAATTTAAACGTTTCACTGGTTTTAATGTTTATTTTCCAGCTGGTATCCATGCATCTGGTTTGCCTGCTGTTTCTTTCAGTGAAAAAGTTAATTCTGGTAAATATGATGAATACTTGAAGGTAAATAATTGTTCATCAGATATTATAAAGCAATTTAGTACTCCAGTTGGAGTTGTAGAGTTCTTTAAAAATAATTATTTTGAAATTTGGAAACAAATGGGCTTTTTTATCAATGAAGAAACTGGAATTCCTACAACTATTGATCCTGGCTATCAAAAATTTATTCAATGGCAATTTAGGACTTTATTTAAGAAAGGATATTTAGTTCAAAAGGAATATATTACTTCTTTTTGCTCTAACGATGGTCCCATAGCTATTGATTCTGCTGAAACAGACTTATCTTCAGGTGGAAAAGCACAAATTTTTGAATATACAGTAATAAAATTTTTATTAGTTGATAAATTAGATGATTTTTATTCAATTAAAGGTAAAATGAATATTATTACTGCTACTTTAAGACCTGAGACAGTGTTTGGTGTAACAAATATCTGGATTAGTCCTAAAACGAAATATACTATTATTGAATATTCTGATGAGTATTATATTATTGCTGAAAATAGTATTTCAAATATTACTACAATTTTCAGTTCTTTTAAAATTATTGCTACTATATCTTCTGAAGAATTGACAAATAAACAAGTAAAAAATCCTATAACTCAAGATATAGTTCCTATTATTCCAAGTATTATCGTTAAGGATGATTTAGGAACAGGAATTGTTATGAGTGTTCCTGCACATTCTCCAGTGGATTATTTAGCTTATAAGGAATCTATTAAAAACAAGTTTAATATCAAACCACCCATGATTGTTGTCTCTTCAATATTTCAGGGAATACCTGCTGAAGAAATGGTGAATAAATATTCTATCAAAAGAATTTCAGAAATTGATAAAGTTGAATCTGCAATTTCATACATTCACATGCAAGAAATTGAACATGGAATAATTCAGTATAATTACAAAGATTATCAGGGAACAAATGCAAAAAATGCTAGAAACAAAATTATAAAAGAGTTAAAAATATCTAATAAAGGTTTTACAGACTATTTTTTTACTGAACCTGTTATTTGCAGATGTGGTAATCGTGTCCAAATACGATCTGTTCCTGATCAGTGGTTCATTAAATACAGTGATCCTGTAATATCTGAAATGACAAAATTCCATGTTAGAAACAACATGAAAATATTTCCTTCTGCATTACACGACCAAATGGCTGATATAATTGATTGGTTTATCGATAGACCTTGTGTACGAACCGGAAAATGGTTAGGTACCGAATTTCCGATAAGTAAAAATGAAAAAGGGAAATTAATTATTGAACCAATAGCTGATTCTACAATTTATCCCATATATTATATTATTTCCAAATATTTGCAAAGTAACTCTATTTCAATCGATTCATTAACTGACGATTTTTTTAATTTTGTTTTCCTGAATGAAGGAAACTCAAAAGATACTAGTATGTCAACTGGTATCGAACCAGTACTATTGGATAAAATTCAACAAGATTTCGAAAATTGGTATCCAATAGATTGTAATTTTGGCGGTAAAGAGCACAATACTGTACATTTTCCTGTATTCTTAAAAATGCATGCAATGATGTTTCCTCAAAAGTTTTGGCCAAAGAATATCTTTGTTAATTGGTGGGTTATGCAAAACATAAACCAAAATACAAAAATTGGTAAGTCAAAAGGTGGTGCTGGGTCAGTATCTAAAATAATAAATGATTATTCTGCTGACGCCATTAGATTGTACTATTGCCATGCTGCATCTCCTCACGTTGATTTAGAATGGTCGGAAAAGAAAATCGAAAAATATCAAAGCGATATTGAAAAAATCAAATCATTAATCTATTCGATAGAATCCGGGCTATCTATAACGGATAATTTGATTAATTCAGAAGAATTAGAAAATTGGTTGCACTACAAATTACAAGAAAAATTTACTAAAATGTATGATTATTTAGAACAATTTGAAATTAGAAAAATGAGTCAAGAATGCTTCTATACCATTCCTAAAATAATATGGCGTTTCATACATCGTGAAGGGAATTTTTCAAATTATATAACAGAGGAAATTAAGATTTGGTTGATGTTCATAAGCATGGTTACTCCGTTTACTGCCGAAGAGATTAATCATAAATTTAAATTTTATGAATCAATTTTTTGTAACTCAAATAGGATTGTAAAACCAGTCATCACAGCAAAACCTGCTATTATTGAAGAAGAGGATTTTATAGATAAGATTGTTGATGATATAATAAAAATTAAAAAAATTGTAAAAAATGTTAACAAAACAGAGATTTACATTTATGCTTTAAATAGTAAAAATGATTCCAGTAAGACTGAAGTTTCCATATTATCTTCTGCAATTCCATACATATTTAAAAAAACTGGTTGTAGACCAATTATTTTATCAATTCCAGATTCTGAAGAAAGTGATTCGAGATTATACTTGAACCGTCCTAAACTGGTCTTTAAGTGAGCTAAATGAAAATTCAGTAAATTCATCTAAATACATTTGAACAAATCATGTTCGTAAAGCCTTACTAGAAAAACAGTTTTAAAAAATAAAAAGGAGTTTTTCTAAGTTTAAACGGTTTTATAATTATCCAAACTCTCTTTTTTTTAATTTTATTACTTTTTTTTGTTTTTACAGGAAAGTATCTTTGATCAATATAGAAATTAATAAAAAACTGAAATCTAAGTCTTGATTAGAACTGTAAGGTCTCACCAACTTTCATAATTTTAAATTCAACATCAGTTCTTTTTAGATGTTTTTTAACATCATCGGGCGTTCCAGAAAGAAAATCAAATGTACCATAATGGCTTGGGATTACAGTTTTAACAGATATCAATAGATTGTCTAAAGCATAGGCAACTTGTTTTCCAGACATAGTAAATAAGCCACCAACAGGTAATATAGCAATATTCGGTTGGTAAAATTCTGTAATAAGACGCATATCACCAAATACAGTAGTATCACCGGCATAGTAAATCGTAGTATCTGGTGCAATTTTAATAATATAACCGGCTGGTTCTCCACCGGGAATAAGTTTATCATTATATTGATAGGTACTGCTATGTTCAGCCGGTACCATGCTTACTTCTATTTCTTCTCCTAATTTAATTGTTCCACCTTTATTAAGAGATAAAATTTTTCTCTCTGAAATTCCCTGCATAGTCATCCATACCATAAGATCGAAGTTTACAACTACCCTGATTTGTCTGGTTTTAGCTAATTCAAAAGCTGTTTCAAAATGGTCGAAGTGACCATGACTTACCAATATAACAGAATTATCTTGAACTTTTTCTTTTTCTTCTGCTGGAAAAGTAGGTCCATTAAACCATGGATCTAGGTAAATATTCATCGAGTCAATTTTCAATTTTAGACTAGAATGTCCTAAATATGTTAGTTCAACCATATTAACCACATTACAATAGTGAAAAAAACGTTTCACGCTGAATAAAAAGGGAAAAAATTTTATTTTAGAATTTAATGAATTTATTATAGTGAAGAAATTAGAGGAATTGTAAATTTGATAATTGAGGTTTAATAAAGGAAAGGAATTAAATAAAAGTCGATACAAAAGAAGTAAACAAGGATTAATTAATAAAGAATTTTAGGAATAAAATCTAATGAAAATTTTTTTCTTGATTCATTTCTCCTGTTAATATTTTTCAGAATAAAATGCTATTAAAAAGTTAAAAGTCATAAATATACATGATTCGTTATTTTACATTGTGTTCAGTGACCGTAAAGGTCAAAG
>DAHXPE010000308.1 GCA_027364495.1 Candidatus Heimdallarchaeota archaeon
AAGCCCAGCAGCAAGCTTTAGAGAATGGTTCAATTAAGCCAGAAGAGAATAATGAATATTTAAGACAATTAGCTAATCATCCTTTTCATTACTTTAAGTATTCTTGGATTCTTTTAGTATCATCAGGTTGAGCTCCACAGCATGTTCCAACGAGTTTAGGGTCAAGTTTTATCCATTCATGAATAGTTTGGTGAATCAGGTCTGAATTTTTATTAGGAGTCCATTTTTGATTATTTAAAGTGCCAAAGTTAGGATAAACCCCCCAATTATGGACTTTAAGATCCATTAACTCTTTAATTGCTTGAGAAGAACCGGAAATGGATGAGCAATTAATAGACAGAATGTCAACTTTATCTTTGAAAAAATTGGTCACATTTTTCCAACTATCACCACTTAAAATATGTCCTTGATTATCACAAGTAAATGAAACAATCACTGGTATATCTGGATATTCTTTGGTAGATTCATAGGCTATTTTAGCTTCTTTAAAAGAATTCATAGTTTCAATCAAAAAAATATCAATTCCAGATTCAGCTAAATCAGAAATAAGTTTAGGATGTTCAGTTTGTAAAATTGGTTCGGCAGGAACCAAATATGGTGAATAACAATCCTCTAAAGGAGCAATAGAACCCGCAATAAGACAATGTCTTGTCTTATGACGAGCTTCTTTAGCTATAGTAACTGCAAAGTTGGTTAATTCTTTGGCTTTAGTATCAGACAATCCAGCTTTTTGTAAAGTCCATTGAGATGTCCTAAAAGTATTAGTAGTGATAATATCTGCACCAGCAGTAATATAATCAGTATGGATTTCTAATATTAGATCTGGGTTATCAATTAAAGAGCGAGCCGACCATAATGGTAATGATATATCACCACCTCGGCGATCAATTTCAGTACCCATTGGTCCATCTAAAAGGAAAATTTTATCTTCCAATTTCAAATTTTTGTTCACCATATTTTAGTTTTTGAATGAAGGCAAATAAGAATTATTTTTGATCATTTTTTTTTGTTTTGTCGCAATAAAATACCTTTTTTAGATTGTTTTAGGTTACTTTATTCGACTAGTTTTCATTTATTCAAAAGATTTTTATACATATACGTGAAATCATTATCATATAGGTAATGTGCAAATTTAGTAATTTGCTCTTCCTCAACTGATCTCACAAAAAACGATAACTCAGAATGTAGCTGATTTTTATAAAAGAAGTAGTTTCTGATTTATATAAAGTGATTCATATGTATTGTATAGTGGTTAAAGCTGTGAAGAAGCGATGAAGAAAAAATCAGCTAAATTAAAATCAGAAATTAATGGAATAAAAGAAAAAGCTCAAATATCAATAGATTTTCCCAAAGAAATTGCAATGAGGTTTGTACCAAAAGGGAAATTTGGTCAAAATTTACTCTTAAGTAGAAGAAATCATAATCGTTTTATACAACCACCAGTTTTTCAAGGAATAGTGAGAATTCCAGTTCGACTACATCCTTGGCATCCTCACAGCAAATATAATCGATTACATAATAGTTCACTACGAGTAGATAATATTTCTTCATCTGTTGGAACAGCACCTTTTACAGTAAAAGCCATGATGATTGGCCACTTTTTTGAGGAGAGAGAAATTGATATAGAATTAATAGTCAAAATCGAGTCTTGGTTAATGAGTCCTGAGCTCTTGAGTCAAGCTAGGTTAGAATTTTCTCTGACAATTATAGGAGAAGAGCACAACACAACGAAATCCTTTTATGCCAATATGGGGCCGACAAATTCAGATGGAGTAAATGTCAATCTACCTGTTTGGACCAGAACACAACTAGACTTTGCAACTAAATTTAAATTAGACTATGATATACCAGAATTTGAAAACAATGTAAAAGCAACGTTAACTTGGCATTTAGAACGATTGGACTGGGTAAAACAACAGCTTCAATTAATTGACGTTGATATGATGAACTCACTTGAACCTGAAAAAATTGACCAGCTTGATAAATTACTTCCTAAAGAAAACAAAGAAATGCTTTCTTTGTCTCTCATTGATCAAATAATAGATGCTCATTACATAAGTCAGCCAATTCGTCAGCTAGCTATGAATTATAAGTTATCAGCGAAAAAATTTCAAGTTTTAAGTCAAGATTATTTCCAAATATTGCAAGAAAAAACAGTTGAGCTTCAAAAACAGAGATCAGATAAACAACAATCAATACTAAGTCAAAAATTCCAACATAGGTTAGATATATTTCAACGTGTAATCAAAACGTATGAAGAAATAAGTTTAGAAAAATTAGCCAAAATACTTGAATTTGAAACACCTGAATTAGAACTTTGGTTGCTTAGAATAGCTCCTCAATTCTCTTGCTTCAAAATAAAAGATCATACCCTGATAATAGACCATCAAGAAGTGGATCCTGCATTATTAAACAAACTTGAAGAAAAGTTCTTGGAATGGGAATTTTTTGAACGAGAGGGTAAAATGGAACGGAAAAATCAATTTTAATATCTATTTACACGTAATAATGTAGAATAGTGCTTAACTTTTGGTATCTCTTATTTTATTGTTGAATTACTTTTTTTCGATAGTAAAATCCTTTTTAAAATTGGTTTAGGCAAAAAATTTATTGAGATTGCTCGATAAATTCTTTTTCACGTAAATCTTTCAAAGCTTGTTCTATTTCTTTTTCTTTTTTATTTAAAAGATTACTTATTTCCTGAACACAGGTACGAGATTCACAAACATGCTTTCGAAGTAATTGACGTGCTTCATACATATCTTTCTTTTGAAGTTCATCAGAATTTTCAATAATTGAATTTGTAATCTTGAGAAGGTTATTACGTTTTCTCTCAAGTTCAATATACTGTTTTTCTAAATCAATCATAGCTAAATTAATTTTCTCAATTTCGTGGTTGATAATTGAAACTTTTTTAGAAATATGTTCTTCTTTTTCCACTCTTTGTTTGACATTTTCTAAGGCTTCATCTTCTTCAGTTACATCAATATCAGTGTTCCACACATTTTCACGAACATTATGCGGAGAAAGGGAGTACATGATAGTAAAAGATCTATTGATAGAGAAGAAATGTCTATCAGGCCCTTTGTTAGATTCAGAAGCTTGTTCAACTTTACGAATAACGATCCCTTTGTCTTCAAGGATTTTCATATGCTTAAGAATGGCAGGTTGGGATTTATCAAGTAATTTACTAAGTTGACTAACGTAATGGGGTTCAAGAACAAGAAGACGAAGAATTTTACGTCTAGCTTCATTACCAATTATCTCAAAAAGATCAGACTTATCGTCATCTATAACAATACTTTCCATAAAAATTTCAACTAAAATTCATATAATATTGATAACGAAAGGTTATATAAAAATTTTTTTATTAAACCATTTAGTAAAATTGAA
>DAHXPE010000311.1 GCA_027364495.1 Candidatus Heimdallarchaeota archaeon
TTTAAATTTCATAATTTAGAATAAAACAAGGCTAGCTTGAGCGATTATAATTTAAAAACTAAAATTCTAACAATAATTATTACTGTGACAGCCGGAGCATTAAAATTTAATGATTAAATTACTGGTCGGAATATATACAGATGAAGGAGGTGTGGTAAAGTACATCACGCCAAATTTTACAAAAAAAGAAGCCAATCAATTACTAGATAATGTATTGTTTTCTGCAAATATCTATGGCCAAAGATCCTCAAGAAAAGATATTACATTTACTCTTCCAATTATGTATCTACCTGGCTACACTCATGGAAGAATTTATTTTAAATTTTCTTCAAAAGCTCAAACACAGCAACAGAATGCTGCTGTTTTAGATGCAATGGGTCAATCAATAAAGGACTATCCCATATCACTTTTCTGTTCTTTTAAAAAATTAGATGAAAACCTAAGTGCGGAATTAATTTCTGAGCTCGATAATCTAATCTGGAATTTTCTAAAAAGTAGTATGGAGGAAAGCAGTTTTTTCAATCTAGTTAAAGCAATTGAGTTATGTGTCGAAAAAATAAATTAGCTAATTTATTTTTTAATAGTTTTAAACAAAAATTCATAATCAAAAATAAATTTCATAAAGTAGAGCATCATGGACAAAAATAAAAAGTATGCATATTCTTTATTGGTTCTAGGTATTGTTTTATTAACTCTATCATTTATCGTAAGTGTTGTGTTCGATAATACCACCTTTCTAGGTTTCATGACAAGTAATCAGATGGTTCTGGAAATTCTTTATGATGGTTTTAGTTTTGGTGCCTTAATCTGTGTTGCTAGTTCTATTTTCTTATTAATAAAAAATAAGGAATCAAAAGCAAATGAAAAATCAATTTAGAAATTTGACAATAATTGCATTTTTAGCATCTATTTTTCTTTTATCAAGCACAGCACAAGCACAATCTCAACCTAATATTACTGACCCAGCAAATGACGTAACTGAGGTTCGTACCACAGAGGGAGCTAACGGACAAATGGTTATAAATTATAAAATAGTTTCTGATGAACCAAATATTGATATTTTGTCAGCATCTTACGTCAATAACGGAAACAATACAGCATCTATCACATTAAATGTGAAAGGAAAAATAGAATTTGACAATTCAACTTATTATGAAATTCAACTAAACGAACAAAACAATACAATAAGATATGAGCTAATTTACAGTAATATTTCTAACGTTGCTGGAATATTAGACCAAACTCCAAACACAAAATATTCTATCATCGATGTTAATAATTCAACAATAAATGGATTTGGAACAATGAATTCATATGTAAATAATTCTAGCGTTATGATGACAATTAATGGTAATAATTTGACATCTTCTGAAAATACGCTTTTTAACATTGTTCTTCCTCAAACTTTTTTAGAAAATTCAACATCAAGTTGGCATATTATAACTTGGCATGCATCAAGTGCTTCTCTATATAATTCTTATGGCAATCAATATTTTGATTATTATCCAAATTCGGATAATAAATATACATCTTTATATGGCCCAATTCAATCAAGTCCTGGTTTTGAACTTATTACGATTGTTGCAATTCCCATATTAATTCTTTTAAAGAAAAAAGGTAAATTTTAGCGTTTACTTATTTATTAAATTAATTCTTCTAATTCTTCACAAAAATGAATTATCAATTTTTTCAGCTCATTCATTATTTCATTTTCTTTTTCAGGATAATAATATGGATCGAGAATATCCTCTTTTTTCCCTAAAACAATATCTTTTAATAAAAAGCCTTTTCCAGGAAATATATTCTCAATATAATCAAGATGCTCCTTTGTCATTGCTATAAAGATAGTTGATTTTTCAAAATTGTCTATATAATTTTCAATTAACCTTGGTTTAAAAGCTAAAAGTTGTCCTTCAGAATATCCTTCCTTTAATAGCAAATTTTTTGTCAAGGGATATATATAACTATTTTGATGTTTACAAGCTCCCGAATCAAATATTATTTGTGAATTGTTTTTTGAGTGAAAATATTTTCTTGCTAAATATTCTGAATAGGTTGATCTTATGATATTTCCTGTGCAAACAAATGTAATTTTAATTGTATTTGTTTCATTTTTTAATAATTCTTTCCAATTATCCATATACAATCTAATATTGATCATTTTTAATTAGTTAAAAAAATCTTAAGATGTATTAATGTACACATTTGAATGCTTATTTAAAAACTAGTTTTGGAGAAAAATTAATGTATTTTGAAGATTATACTTAAGGTAAATATTAATGAAAGCAATTCTTTTTTCTATAAATAATGCATTTAATAACCTTAATAGTTAATTACACTACGTTTTGATGTTTATTTAGTTAATAAATTGTTATTTTAAATTAATAATCTTCAAAAAACGCGGTTATTATTCGAAGGAGTTTATATTAATGACTGAAGTAATTATGATAAAAGATTTACCTAAATATGTTGATAAAACAGTTTCAATTCAAGGTTGGATTGGTTTTTCTCGTAAGCAGGGTTCTCTTAGTTTTTATGTTATTCGTGATGCATCTGGGTTTATTCAATCTGTCTTAAAAAAGAATGTCTTTAAAGATGCAAGTAAAATTCCACAATTTCAAGAGTTACCCCGAGAAACACTAGTTAAAATCACTGGAAATGTTAAAGCTGATGAAAGAGCACCTTATCTCGGAGTTGAGATCCAAATAACAGATATGACTATTCTTGGAACATCTAGTCCCGATATTGAAGCTGAATATCGACCTGATTCTACTCCTCAAGTGTTGATGGATAAGCGACATTTGGTCATTAGATCTGAAGGAGCAAGCACCATTTTACGAATAAGAGGCCATATTACAAGAGAACTTCAATCCTTCTTTACCAACGAAGATTTCATTCAAGTTACACCTCCAACTCTTGTCCAAACACAAGTGGAAGGTGGATCGACACTTTTTCCATTAAAATATTTTGAAGATGAAGCTTATTTAACACAAAGCTCTCAATTATATCTTGAAACAGCTATTTTTTCTTTAGGAAAAGTTTATTGTTCACTTCCTTCTTTTAGAGCTGAAAAATCAAGGACAAGAAGGCACTTGACTGAATTTACTCATTGGGAAGCGGAAATGCCCTTTTATGATTTTGAAGATAACATGATATTTCAAGAAAAGATGATTCGATATGTTGTGGACCAAATAACTACCAAATATCCAGATATAATAGCAAAATACCATCCAGGCTTAAAAAGTTCAGAAAAGCCTTATTTAAGATTAGATTATGCTGATATGATTGATAAATTAAACGAATGGGGTATTCAAAAAGAAGAAGGATCTGGAAAATGGGAATTTGGTGAGGATGTTACTGAGAGACCGGAACGTGAATTGATCGATAAAATTGGTGTTCCTACCTTTATTATGCGATTTCCAAGGAAAATGAAACCATTTTATATGAAAATTGATCCTAAAGATTCAGATCGTACATTAAGCGCTGATTTGATTGTACCTGGACTAGGTGAAATTATTGGGGGCTCCCAACGAGAAGATAACTATGAGGTTCTTCTTGAAGGCTTCAAGAGAGAAGGTTTAGATACCAAACCTTACCAATGGTACATTGATTTACGTAAATATGGATCAGTATATCATTCTGGTTTTGGTCTAGGTATTGAAAGATTAGTTCAATATATCATGAATGTAGAACACATACGTGACACTTGCCTCTTCCCAAGGTTAATGAATCGAATTTATCCTTAAATTCATTTAAACAATTTCTTGTGATATGGCATTGGTCATATCTTCCTTAACTTGTTCGCGTTTAAATGGAGGCATTAATTTATATTCATGTTCATAATGAGCAAATAACCATTTCAACTTTACAAAGGCAGTTTCAGGTGGCATATCTCTTGCTGAAATTATACCTGCATTTTTCGCTAAAACTCCTAAGGTATAAGAATTAATTTCTGCCCCTTCATACCTGCATTGTGTGGACAAAATAGTATGAAATGAAACTGAGGATAGTCGATTTGATAAGTAGGAAGGAATATTCCCAAGGCCATAACCTTTTATCACCAAACCTAAATATTCTTGGTCTACTAAATAATTTACTAGACTCGATAATTGCATTGTTGGAAACATGTCCATATAATACACTCTGTCTGAGAATTCTGGATATAATTTTGGTCGTAGATCATTATTTCTTGCAGCTGGCGTCATTTCACGATTTTTTTTCGCTTGTGAGATATCACTTAGATAAAAAATTCCTCTAAGGAGCATTGGTGATATATATGGATAATTAATTGATTCAAATGCTTGATAACTTGAACTTCTAGTCTTTATTGCACGTGTACCTTGAATTATCAATCCTCCAAAGCATACATAAACTCCTGACAGATTTGATCTAGCCAAATTTATGCTATTAACAAGGTTATATGATGCGTCAGTAATTATCTCATCCATACTTTTTTGAGAGCCAGTAAATATAATGGGTTTTCCTAAATTTTGAATAGCAAAGCTTAAAGCCGCAGCGGAATATCCCATAGTATCTGTTCCGTGTGTTATAACGACCCCTGAAACGTCTTCACGTATTATTTCTTTATAAGTTGCTTTTGCTAATTCAGTCCAATGTTCTTGATTTAATTCTGTCGAATCAACTTTTCGTAAGTCTTTACCTTCTATTTCATAATCCTGAAGAGAGCCAATTCTTTTAATTATTTCCCTTATTGAATAAGCCTGATCTTTAGTTCCAGTCAAAGGGTTATAACTGGTTGCTATCGTACCACCATAACCTAAAATTACTATCTTACTCATTATCCAAAAACCATTTTAAATTAATAATTAATTTCTCTTCCTACTATCCTTCGAGGAAAGGCTACTACATCAGTTATATTTTCTGTTTGTGTCAACCAAGAAGTTAAGCGCTCTATCCCTATACTAAAACCTGTATGTGGGACAGATCCAAATCTTTGATGCATATAATACCACTGCAAGGTTTTATTATTATCTTTACGCAATTGTTTCTCATACATCTGTTGCTCAATAATTTCTGCACGATATTCTTTCTCTGAACCACTTGCGATTTCTCCATAGTGACCATGAGCAATTAGATCAAATGTATTAGTATAAATAGGATCATCATTACATTTTTTATCATAAAAATGTCTTAAAGAAAAAGGGAATTCCGTTAGAAAGACAGGACTATTGTATTTGTTTGTCAAATATGATCCTCTTTTTTCCCGTAAGTGGGGTTCTTCAAAAAAATCTCCATTAGTCTGAAATTCTTTAATAACATCTTTATATTTTAAACGTGGAAAAGATCTTTGTGAAATAATTGTATTTAAAAAATTCTTTTGATTTTTATGTTGAGTCTCTATATCATTCCAAAAATCATTTTCTAATGCATGAATTTTTAGATCTTTACTGTGCATTTTTTCAATTGATCTAAAAATCAATAAATTTTTCAATTCATCTGAATTATTTTGAAGCAAATTTTTAGTAATGCGTTTTATGGTTGCTTCTAATAGATCCATCTTCTCATTTATCGTTGAAATTATTTCCTCAACTTCTAATAGCCAAAATTCAGCTAACATTAGATTGCTTTCCCTATGATCTGCTCGGAAAGCAGGGGTTAATGTGTATACTTTGCCAAATGTTCCAGCAAGTGCTTCCAAATAAAATTGAGATTTTTGAATTAGATACTTATCTAATTCTGAAATATCGCTTTCCTTCATTGTCGATATTCTCATTGCTTGCCGATTAATCTGAGTGAATGATGTAATAACTGGTGTTTCAACTGATTGAAACCCATTTTCTTCTAAATATTCCACGGCATATTTGCGAATAAAACGTTTTAATGTTAGTAAAGATTTAATATCTGGTCTTCTAATGTATAAAAACCTAATAGAAGATAAAACACTCCTTAATCCTTCAATATCATCACTTGGAGGAGATAAAATGTCAAATGATGATCCAGATATTATAAATTTTGTTAAAGCTGGTCTAGTATTTAATTCAACTTTACCGGTTATTAAAATAAATGTCTCTAAAGGAAATTTTAATATTTTAGGAAATTTTTCTCTTTCAAAAGTAATTATAAAGAGACCAGTATCATCTCTTACATAAATATAAATGATTTTATTATCAGCACTTAATTCTTTATGATAAATTCTTCCTCTAATATGAATAATTTGGCCAATATGGGAATTTTTGATCTGTGTTGATAAAAGCATGCCTAAATTTTCCTGTTCTACTATAATTTATTTATTTTATACTTTTAAATCGATGAATCTTATCAAACCAAAAATTAAAGTTTATCTATTTTAAACTTTTAAATCGAAGAAATATTCGATTAGAAGTTGGTTTAATAATGAAACGATTGTCGGATCTCAAAGATAAGGTAACTGATATTGCTAATCAGGTTCAGGATAATGCACAACAACAGAATAAAAATAAATCACAATCTAACTATCATTATAGTCGTAATAATTATCAAACTTCAAATCCTGAACAAGTTTTAGGTACTATGTGGTCATATTTTTTTGCTCTTTGGATTGGAATTTTTATATCACTCTTTGCAATAATATTTCTAATTCAAAACCCAAAAACTTCCTTTTTGGCTATTCTAATTTTGATAGCCATTCCGTTTTGGGTAATATTTTGTATAATAATGATGATTCCAGATGTGAAAATTTTTGGAGTGACTGTATTTAGTAGAAGAAACTTATCTTTGAGAAAATCAGTTTCTTTAGGGAAAAGAATGGTATATGTTTTTTCTAAAGAATTTTACAGACAAAATCCTTTACTTGCATCCATTCTCGTTATTTATATTGTTCTCATCATTTTTGCAATAATTTATGCGGTTATTTAATATGAAAACTAATTATTCCACCTGTTCTGTGGAACTTGTTAAAGGAGATATTACGGATTTAGAAGTCGATGCTATAGTAAATGCAGCAAATTCTCAACTGATTTTAGGAGCAGGTGTTGCTGGTGCTATTAAAAGGAAAGGTGGGCCAAGAATCCAAGCTGAATGTAATAATTTAGGTCCAATAAATGTAGGTTTTGCTGTAATAACAACAGGTGGTAATTTACTAGCTAAACATGTTATTCATGCAGTAGGGCCAACCGATGATATGATTAATAAAGACAAATTACTCGAATCTGCCGTTAAAAATTCCCTTATTTTAGCGCAAAAATATAAACTTAAATCAATCGCATTACCTGCTATATCAACAGGAATATTTGGTTTTCCTATGATTCCAGCTTCTCAAATTATATTAAAAGCCTGTATGGATGTTGCAAAGAATGATCCTAAATCATTAGAACAAATTAAAATTTGTTTATTCGATGATAAAAGTTTCCTCATTTTTGAGAAGACATTTATGGATTTAAAATTATAAAGGTTTCAGTATTGGATTATGCAACCATTGAGGGGACAGCTAGTTATCAAGATTTAAAAAACATCGAAGATTTTCATTTTAAAAAGTCTATTTATACAACTCAACTCACTTTGACTTCAATAGGAATTGGAACCTATTTAGGAAACATCGACAACAATACAGATGAATTGGTTGAAAACGCTGTAAAAACTTCTTTATTAAGTGGTGGAGTCAATATTATCGATACAGCAATTAATTACAGGTATCAAAAAGCTGAAAGATCCATTGGTAGAGCATTAAGCGATTTATTCTCACAAAGACTGCTTAAACGTGAACAAATTTTTATTAGTACTAAAAATGGTTATATTCCAGGCGATGCTGATCAAAAATTGGATCCAAAAGCATATTATCAAAAATATCTTAAGGAATTATCTCTTGATACATCTGCAATTGTTGATGGTAGTCATTCCATGGATCCGAAATTTCTTGAACACCAATTACACTGGAGTTTGACGAATCTACAATTAAATACGGTTGATTTATTATACCTTCATAATTCAGCAGAGTTACAATTGCATTTGGGATTAAAAGAATATCTCAATCGACTTCAAAAATCTTTTTCATTTTTAGAGCAAATGAGATCAGAAAACAAAATTCGTTATTATGGTTTGGCGACATGGAATTGTTTTAGAGTCCCACCTTCTAATAAAAATGAATATTTGAATCTTCAAGACGTGTACAAAGTCGCAGAAGAAGTAGGTGGGCAAAATAATGGTTTTAAATTCATTCAACTACCCATTAATCTTTTAATGAACGAATCATTTACTAAAAAATGGCAGATATTAGACGGAGAGAATGTTTCTCTATTAGATGCTTCTGATGAACTTAAAATTGGTGTCTTTGGTTCCGTTCCTTTATTGCAAACTAAATTATTTTCCAAAAAAGTTCCAAATTTTACTGGTCTTTCGTCTAAGTCTCAAAAACTACTTCAATTTGTAAGATCAATTCCACATAAGTCCATTATAGCTCCTTTGGTTGGTCAAAAGAATCCAACACATGTAGAAGATAACTTAAATCTTTTATTCGAACCTCCACTTTATGAGGAGGCATTCAACTCATATGTTCAAGATGTGTTATAAAATCGATTATTTGAAAACCAAATTTATTTTTAATGAGATAAAGAACCATTGACCCTCTATCCAATTGATCAAGAGAATATCGATTCATTTTACCCGCTTTTTAGTGAATTAAGAAAACAATTTGATAGGTTTGAATATCGCTCAGGATTTTTTCAACGATTAAAAGACGGTTTTGGAATTATTCATACTCCTCGAAGAACTTTACCTTATGGTAATAGCAATGCTGAATTACTCCTTTCTTTATTTAGTGATAATAAAACATTCACTTTAAACGAAGTTGAAACTGTCATAGGAAAAAAATTAACATCTGAATTACTTTCAGTGGGTTTTTTCTATCTTAATGAAGAAAAAAATTCTATTACTTCCACCTTCCGTATTATTCCGATAAATCAATTTCTTATTTTGATACCTTTTCGTCAATTTAACAATCCACCAGTATATATTGGTGCTGATTCTCTTACTTTTGCAAGACATATTCAATTTCCACAACAACCAAAAAAAGTTTTAGATCTTGCGACAGGATCAGGATTTCAATTATTTAGCCTTCCTTGGCACGGTGGAACAACTGAGATGAAAGGATTAGATGTAAATCCTAATGCTATACAAACTGGTATCATTAATTCACACGTAAATCATACTTCTTGGATTCAGTTTAAGGAAAAAGATATAGAAACAGATTTATCATCACTCGGTGAAAAATTTGATTTAATTATTGGTAATCCTCCTATAATCCCCACACCAGATTCTAAACTTATAAAAACAAGATTAGGAGGAATGATTCATGCAGATGGGGGGAATGATGGCTTTTCTGTAGTAAGAAACATTTTAATTCAAATTCCTTTCATAATGACAGAAAGTGGGTCATTACAACTTATATTATGCTCTTTAGGAACCGAGAATTCACTTAACATTACCCTTGAATTAGAGCAAATTCTTAGTGCAAATGAGTTATTTGGTCAGCTGGTAATAATTAAGAAAATTCCCGTTGAATTAGACGCTTATTACCGTGGACAAAGGGATTTACATGAATACAATCGTTGGATGAAATTCTATAGAGAAGAGAAAGTATCATATTGGTATAGACTAATATTGAGAGTATCTAAGAATAACATTTCTCAGAAAAAGGAGCACTTAACAATTTTACAATTAATTAGAAATGATTTTTCTAAGTGTCCTAACCCAGAGAGAATAACTTTGAATAATATTAAATCTAAAATTGCCTTCTACTTAGCAGATACATTAGTTCAAAATGAAAGTTTTATAAAAATAAGTGAATATTGTAATAAAATTGAAAAATTAATAGAAAGCGAAAATTGGAAAACGCAATCTATCCGAGATTTTGGAATAGTACTATTTGAAAAAATGAGAGATTTATTTCCAACGGAGGGAGCAGCGATAAGGTTCTGGGGACAATGCACAAATGAGTTTTGGTGGAAGCCTAAGTATCTAGAACGTGTTCTCTGGTAATTTATTTTAACCTAATTTATTGATTTTATCTCTAATTTTATTAGAATACATTAGAAAAGAAATGAATAATTTAGCTTCTTAAGAAAGCATGTCAGTATGAATCCATTTATCTATTTAATTTTTTCTTTTTTATTATACAGTGGATAGCCTATTGAGCGCAAAAACAGTCAACAATTCTTATAATATTATTCCTCCACAAACTATTCAAATTACCCAACCAAAGAAAGTTGTTAGTAAAACTGCTTATGCCATTAATATCATGAACGCCATAGGTACTACTATATTTGAAACCTTATATCAATATTTAGCCATTTTTCTGGGCTCAGCAGGAATCATACAGGGATTAATAACAAGTATAAGACATTTAGAAAATGCTTTATTAAACCCCTTATGGGGACGTCTTTCTGATAAATTTGGACGAAAAAGGTTCTTAATTGTCGGTAATTTTTTCCTCGGAATAAATGCTATTTTAGTACCTAATGCACCAAACCTTTATCTTTTATTTTTGCTCATTATTATTCAGACAATTTTAAATGCAATGGTCATTCCTACTTGGTCTGGCTATCTGGGCGATATTACTTCTAAAACTATTGCTCGGAGAGGAGCTGTGCTTGGTAGAATCGGAATGATTACTACTCTCCTTTCTAATTTTTTACTAGTTTTTATTCTATTTTTTATTGACGGTCTAGATCCAAATAGAGTTTCTATGCGTGTATTAGAAATTCCTTTCTACATT
>DAHXPE010000335.1 GCA_027364495.1 Candidatus Heimdallarchaeota archaeon
ATCAATTGTAATTTTTTTTTTTATTGAAATTTATTTCAGATTCACGATCGGAGGTTATCTAAAGGTTATAAATAATTTGGAATTTGTAAAATTTTTGCGTTATTCAAAGTCTCTTTAGCCAATTTTAAACGATTTAGAATAATTATTGGTTATTTTATAGTAAACAATTTTGTTACGTTTATCCTTGAGACGATACAATATAGCGTTCATCATTTTTTATCAAATCATGATAAGATCTTAAAGGAAAATTATTTAACAAAAATTCATAAATTGTTAAAAAATCTTTTTGAAGCACATCATCAAATTTAAAATTTCCGATTTCGGATTCAGATGCTAATTCAGAACTAAATAACAGAATTTTACCTTGACTGCGTTTAATTTTTCTGATATTATTATACACACGAGCAATAAAAAGCCCTTCATATTTATAATTTAGGTTACTATCGCATAAAACAAATTTAAAATCATTTGTTCTTATAACATTCATAAACTCATTGGAATTTTTTACAATTTTTATTTTGAGATCGAATTTTTTTGTTAAAACTAAAAATAGATCAATTACCGAAGTTGAGTCTTCAATTAAAAGAAGATCATATAACTGAGAATCATGATACATTTTTGTAACCTGCAATTGTATTGAGGAATTATTCTAAGTACATAATAATAAAGATGTTTAAATCAATCCCTAGCCTAAATGCGACTAGTCTAAACTTGCCATGAGTAGATATGAACCAAAATTTAGTTTTAGAGAAAAAAGAGAAATTACTTTAAAAATTAAAAAGTAATTGATGAGTTTTTATGAAAGCCTCTTTTTTAATTCAAGATTTATTAAGACAGTTTCGAACGATTTCTCAGTTGTAGCTTTTGAGATTAAATTCTGTTTGTTATACTCAGAAAAGAATTTTTCCATATCATTTTTAGTCTCTTCATCTACGGAAGGATTTGTTATTATAGAATTTATAACCATTGGCTGAATAAAATCATTTAATTTTCCAACATTGTCTAGATTGGCTATAAAAAATTTCCACAACTTATTGTTTGAACGAGCTGTTGGATTCATGCATAATTCAGTTATTATACCTCCCATATTTCTCATTGGTATTTTAGAAAAAACTATTTCATCTAAAACTTTGTTTATGATTTTTTCATCGCTGAATTCTCCAAAAGCCATACCAAAATAGATAAGCTCCACTTCATTCTTTACCGTTTCAAATTTCTTCATGAACCAGTCAAAATCGTTAGTTTTCCGTGCTCCTATTGCTAAGATTGAATATAATATGTCTGGAGAAATTTGTTTGCCAGCTTTCAATTCTTCAAATTTTTGTAAACCAAATTTAGTTACTTTGTCTGAACCAAGCTGGGCTGAATTCCAGATTAGTCTATTTCTCATCACTGCCGTTGTTATTGGTTCTTCAGGCTGGGGTTCTAAATTTATTTTATTTAAAATGTTCTCATGAAATTCAATCCCTTTTAATGCAATCATGTCTTTTGTTTTTCCATTAGCTAAATGAAATAACTCTATAATATTTTCTGAAATCGTCATTAATGATGTATTTAATAAAATATTATTGTAATTCAAAATAAAATCTAAATAGAAATTTAAATTAATTTTACCTGATTTAACTAAAGCAAAAATATCACTAACGAGGTTCCAACAATCTAAACTTGAAAGCTTATTTTCTGAGACGTATTTACCGAGAATCTTAAGATCTCCTTCGGTATATTTGACACGGTAAAAACCTGTGTTCTCAATATTTACTTTAAAAGCAGTAAATGAAAACCCTACATTAAATGATCCTTCTTGTTTATCTAATAAGAAATTCTTTTGAATTCGCTCTCCTTTCGAAGTAATAATCATTACCGTTAATGGAATCATCCAAATCGTTTGAGATGTATTATTCAAGTAGGTAAAGCGTTCTTGTCGAAATTTAAGAGTAATTCCTTCCTTAACAACAGTAACTAATGGGTATCCCATCTGTAATACCCATGATTTCATAATAATTGATATAGGTTTTTTAGAGGTTTCTTCTAATGCAGTCCATAAATCATCACTTGATGCAACGCTATAGGCATGTTTAGTGAGATATGCATGCATTCCCGTTTGAAAATCTTTCTCTCCAATATAAATTTCAACCATTCTGAGAATAGCTCCTCCTTTATTATAAATAATAGGAACTGATTTAATATTATATGATGTTTTCTTTTGGTCCTCAATTTCTATTGGAACAGTTTCGCTATACGCATCAGCTTTAAGAGCTTCATTTGTCTCAAATAAGACCACTTGATCCCAGATTTTAATTTCTGGTCGGTAATGATCTAGTACCATATTAGCAAAAAAGTTAGCAAAGGATTCATTCAGCCACAAATAGGACCACAATGATGGAGATACTAAATTTCCAAACCACTGATGGGTAATTTCGTGCGCTATTACATTTAAAATGATCACTTCATTAATTGTCGATGTTGAGCCAGGAAATTTTAACAGTAGATCTTCTCTAAAAGAAATTGCTCCCCAATTTTCCATAGCACCTGCAGCAAAATCTGGTGTTGAAATTAAATCTAATTTAGATATTGGATAAGGTATTTTAAAATAATTTTGGCAATATTCTAATGATTTCTTTGCAAAATCTAATGATTCTTTAGCATACTTCGTTAAGCCCGGATGCGTAATTACTCTAACTTTAATATCGCCTATTTTGTCATCAATAGATTCAAATTCAGCTATTGCTAAAAACAAAAGATAAGTAGACATTTTAGGGGTGGTTTGGAACGTAACCCAACGTTTACCTGAACTCAATTTCGATTCAGACTTTATATTTGTGTTTGAAATTGCTGTTAAATGTTGATCAACTAAAACTTTTAGATTAAATGTTGCCTTCATAGCAGGTTCATCAAAGCATGGAAGCATCCTTCTAGCATCTTCCGTTTCAAATTGAGTAATCGCTCCTGCATGTATTTCTTTATCAATTTTATACGTTGTTTTATATAGTCCTTTCAAATCATCCTTGATTTCTCCTTCATAAGAAAAATCAATTGTAAATGTTCCAGAAATTAGTTCAGGTAAATTAATATGCAATTCTTCATTATTAGGATCTAAATTATAACTTAAATCTATTTTTTTACCCTCTGAATTCAATTTACAAGTTTTTATCGTTAAGTTTACTGCATTTAATGTTAATTCCTTTGTAGGCTTTGCTGTAGTCATTAAAATGCTAGTTTCACCGCTAAAAGTAAAGTCGTCAAAATTAGGAGAAATTTCAATATCATACTGGTTTGGTCTGACTGAATTCATTTGAACCGCCTTTTTTTTTAAAAAAGAAGTAATTAATTCTACGTAATTAGTAAAAATATCAAGATTTTAAAAAAATATCATGGAAAATAAAATTTGATTGGTAGATTGAATTTGTGCATAAGTTTTTTTTTTTTAATTACTTCTTTT
>DAHXPE010000338.1 GCA_027364495.1 Candidatus Heimdallarchaeota archaeon
GGAGTTTAATGTAAGATTAAAGTCAATATTGCCAGAGTCCAAAACTCAAGCATTAAGCGAACAAAGCCATATTCTAGTATAGAAACAAATATAAATATTCTTTCCCTCCTTTTTTTCCGATTTGCATAATTTATTTTTCAATTTCAAAATCAAGATGCAAATCAAACTCACAAGTTAATTTTTTGTTTATTAACAAAAATTTTCAAAAGTGGTAAAATATGGTAAAAGTACTGCATGTCCAAGGTAAAGATCTCAAAGAAATTCATCCACCTTATAAGTTCTTAAATGGTGATGTCTATATTATAGACGATTCCAAAAAACAAGATGGGAAATTTAAAGATTCGATTGATAAGCCAAAAGTTTATATTTGGCTAGGAAGTAAAGCATATGCTGATGATAGAGGGGTTGGTGCTTGGACTGCCGAGCAATTGGATTTAGCTCATAAAGAAATTGATGTTGATGCTGAAGCAGAAGGTCAAGAATCGCCTGAATTTAAAAAATTAATTCAATTCCAAGTTGTTGAAGGGGATACACCAGGATTTTTGAAACATGTAGAAATTAACTATCAAGATATAGATTATGCAATGTACCGAGTCTGGGATGCAGATTTAACTGATAGTTCTTCGACAGATGACATTCAAATTAAAGAAGTTCCGATTTCTAAGGCTTCTTTAAACTCTGATGATGCATTTGTTATTGATGGTTGGGATACACTATATGTTTGGATAGGAAAAAATTCTCAAGTAGGAGAAAAAATGGCTGCTGATCGACTCGCAAGAAAATTAGACGTAGATAGGAAAAGAAAACCTATACTATATACTATTAATGAAGGAGATGAACCTAAAGGATTTTATGAATTTATTGTCGAATTAGAAAAAAAAGACCCTAAGAAAATGGGCTCGGGAAGTAAACAAACCGATCCAGGAATGAGTAATACCCAAAATAAAAAATCCCAACCTCCTAAATCAGAGACAAAAGGACTTTTCAGTCGTTTATTTGGTAAATAATTACCAAAATTCTTTTAAATAATAAATTGTAATTCAAATCTTCTATTCAATAAACCTTTTTACCTTTTTCACAATCCATTCAGGATTCTGGTGGTAGTTCAAGGAAGGAATCAACTTCAGTAATTACATCCCTGTCACCTTTAACATTGATTAAAACCATTTTTTTAACCACTTTACTTCCAGCTTTTTCAACCAGCTCTTCGAGATGTTTTAATGTAGATCCTGATCTTTTAATGTCATCAACCAACAATACATTACTGTTAGGGGGCAACTCTTTGAGTGATAAGTAGTAATTGACAACATTTCTATATCGTTGAACTTCAACTTGAACGAAATTGACGTCCTCAGATCTTTTATTCTTTCGAACGTAGATACATTTTCGTTTTAGTTGTTGAGCTAAAATAACTCCAAGAGGAATCCCATCTGCCTCTGGTGTAATAATTGCATCTATATTTGAAAAATCATCTGATTCAAGAATTTTTTTAATGACAATAAAACTGAGTAGAATAACATCTGTCAAAATAACTCGCGTATTGATCGAAGACCAATTATCTTTTGAAAATTCTTTTATTCTATTCATTAAAATTTTTTTAGTTTCTAATTCTAAATTCATAAACATAAAAAACATGATTCCTCGATCTTTTGAAATGCTGATTTTACCTGATAAATACCTAGAAAGAGTTGGTTGTGTTATTTCAAAGGATGTTTTTTTATTCTGCTTAGAGTCTAATGTATTAATAAAATTAATCATTTGTTTATTTAGCCAATTATTGAATTCCTGTAGTGTATTGTGTTCTTGGTATAACAGAAAAAGGCCTAATTTGACGTATTCCTCCATTTGGCTAGTCCATTGAATATCCATTGATTTCAAAGCAAAAATTTCCTATTTACGTAAACAACAAATTTAAACTTTAAAAGGGTTTTCATAAAGTTATATTTGAGTGTGAATAAATTTAAAGGAAAAAATTAAAACTAAAATAATGCATTTAGTTAGTATTACGAACAATTAATAAAGCGAAAATTTCGTAATTAAGTAAACTTACAATTTTTGAATAATTAGAAAATAATGATTTTTGTCGGTAGTTGGCTATGAAACAAATATACGAAGGAAAAGCAAAGATTGTTTTTCAAGGTGATAACGAAAATGAAGTTATTATGCAGTTCAAGAATTCACTAACTGCGTTTGATGGTGTGAAGAAAGCTGAACTTGAAGGCAAAGGTGAATTAAATTGGAAAATATCAGCACTTCTTTTGTCTTTTGTAGAAAAAAACGGTATTCCAACGCACTTGATAAAACAATTGGATGATCGAATGCATCTGTGTCAAAAAGTGAGAATTTTTCCAATTGAAGTAGTTTGCCGAAATCGCGCAGCTGGAAGTTTTTGTCGAAGATACGGTGTTGAAGAAGGTTTGGACTTTCCTAGGCCAATTGTTGAATATTTTTATAAAAATGATGAACTCCATGATCCTTTGTTTACTAAGGAAGATGTTTTAGCTATGAAATTAGCTGTTGACGAGGATATGGAATTATTAAAATATTATTGTTTATTAGTTAATCATTACTTGAGAGAACTTTTTTCTCTTGGTAACTTAGAACTAATAGATTTTAAATTAGAATTTGGTAGAAATTCAGAAGGTAGAATAGTCTTAGCTGATGAAATTACACCTGATACAATGCGTTTATGGAAAAAAGGTGTAACTGATTTGGCTGAAAAAGTTTTAGATAAAGATCGTTTCAGACGTGATTTAGGACCTGTTGAATATGGCTATAATCAAATATTGTCTTTTCTTAACAGTGTAGATTTAGAAAACGTTAAAATAAAACAACCAAAAGTTAGAATAGAAGTTAAAATAAATCTGAAACCAGCAATATCAGATGCAGCAGGAGATTCAACTTTGTTAGCATTAAAAAGGTCAGGTACAAATTTCCTCAGCGTGAGAATAGGAAAGGTAATCAATTTAGAGCATGAAGGCTTTGTCACACCAGGAGAAATTACTGAAATAACTCAAAAGTTGTTGATAAATCCTTTAATTGAAAATTATAAGATCAAATATTTTGTTGAATGATCGTTATGAAAATAGGAATTGTGAGATTTCCAGGAACCAATAACGAAAAAGAATCGTATTTATCACTGAGTCAAATAAAAGATATAGAGCCAATCCTTATTTCAAGTACAGACCCAGAACAACTATCTTATTGTGATGGTGTACTTTTAGCAGGTGGTTTTTCATATGGTGATTATTTACGAACTGGCGCAATTGCAGCAAATTCTGATTTAATACTTAAAATTGTCAAAGAAATAAATGATGAAAATAAACCAATAATTGGAATTTGTAATGGATTTCAAATTCTTACTGAAGCAAAATTACTAGATGGAGTTCTTTTAAGAAATCAAAAAACGCGTTTTATATCAAAATGGGTTAATATTAAAGTTACTTCAAAAAATTCTTTCTTTTCCAGAAATCTTGAGAAACAAATCTTGAGAATGCCAATTGCCCATAATGAAGGACGATATTTCCATCCGGATGTTGCTCAATTATTTGCAGAAGATCGCGTTATTTTTCAATATGTTGACTCTAATGGAATAATTTCAAATGAATCAAATCCAAATGGCTCACTTGAGAATATAGCTGGAATAACCAATGAAGCTGGAAATGTTCTGGGTTTAATGCCTCATCCGGATCGAGCTTCATTTATACATTTAGGATCGGTTGATGGTTTAGAAATTTTAAAACATTTTATAATGTAGGTTGAATATTAATATGGCAATTACATCTGTTTCTGATGAACCAGGATTCTGGAAAAACGTTCCTCTCAAGGAACAAGAAAAAGAACATCTTATAGAGCACCTAGGACGATATCCAACTTTAGAAGAAGCCATGTGTTTTTCTTCAATGTGGTCAGAGCACATTTCCTATAAATCTTCAAGAAGATGGTTTAAATATTTTAACACAAGTAATAATAATGTTTTTCTAGGTATTGGTGAAGGTGCTGGTCTTATGGACATAGGAGATGAGTATATTATTGGTTATAAGGTCGAATCCCATAATCATCCATCGGCAATTAGTCCATTTGAGGGAGCAGCAACTGGCGTTGGTGGAATAATCCGTGATATTATTTCACATGGTTTACATCCAATTGGTTTACTCGATTCGATTCGATTTGGCAAATTGGAAACTAATAAAGTTAAAAATCTCTTTGATGGAGTTATTCGAGGTATTGCCAGTTATGGAAATTGTGTTGGTATACCTAATATCGGAGGCGAAGTAGAATTTGCTTCTGAGTATACTGAAAATCCTCTTGTTAATGTCATGTGTATAGGCATGGCTAAAAAAGATCAAATTTTAAGAAGTTTAGCTTCTAAAAGTGGATTACTAATGGTTTTGTTTGGAGCAACAACCGGAAAAGACGGTATTGGTGGGGTGACTTTTGCTTCTGAAGATTTAGATGAAAAATCTGATGAATCAAGATCAGCAGTTCAAATTGGGGATCCATTAAAAGAAAAAATATTAATCGATGTTATTGCTGAACTTAATAATAAAAAATTATTAAAAGGATTGCAAGATTTTGGTGGTGGCGGTTTAGTTTGTGCTACTTCAGAGATTGTAGCCAAAAAAGGATTTGGTGCAAAAATTTACTTAGATAAAGTGCCTCTTCGAGATACAACTATGGTTCCATGGGAAATAATTGTTAGTGAGTCTCAAGAACGAATGCTGGGATTAATTGAGCCAAAAGATTTAGACGAAGTTTGCAAAATATTAGAAAAATATGAGTTGGTATACGGCCAAATTGGTGAGGTAACATCAGAACCAAATTATGAAATATTTTGGAAAGGAGAACAATTAGGTAATGTCCCTATTAAATTGCTTGTTGATAATGTTTTACAACCAGAACGAACCACTGAAATTCCTAATTATATAAAAAATAGAAAAAATCAGATACCTAACAATTTTAAATCCTTAGAAGAAGAAATTAACTTATTTGTACAGGAACCTAACAATTTACTGCCAATAATAACTTTCCTAGCTAATGTATAGCCATTTGA
>DAHXPE010000339.1 GCA_027364495.1 Candidatus Heimdallarchaeota archaeon
GAATTCTTCTTTTGACTGGTCCTTGAGTTCTTCTTTTGGTTTGTCCATGAATTCTTCTTTTGACTGGTCCTTGAGTTCTTCTTTTGGTTTGTCCATGAATTCTTCTTTTGACTGGTCCTTGAGTTCTTCTTTTGGTTGATCCTTGAGTTCTTCTTTTGGTTGATCCTTGAGTTCTTCTTTTGACTGATCTTTGGCTTTGCTAGCTTTGGATTTCGAGGTTGATCTTGAAACACTAATATTTTCGGACATGATTTGGTCTAGTAGTTCACTAATCCCTATGAAAGAATAAAATTCTTTTGTTTTGTTTAAATCGGTAACATTTCCATTTGTAAGTGTTTGATTAACAATTGTTTTGATATCAAGAACTTTAATTACAACCTCTGTTAATCGTTTTTCCCTGGATAACTCTTTAGATAGTAATTTAGCTTTGTAAAGTTCCTCCCATTCTTGAAATTCTTTCAAAATCTGATCTATCAATAATTTGTCGAACTGAGATGGAAAAATAGTAACAAACGAATGGTAGCTAACTAAATATTTCTCAAGGCAATCGAGCAATAAATTTCTAGCAGTTGGTCTTTGAAGCCGATAATGAGCATGGGTTATGTCTCCAAGAACTCCTTTTGAAACATCTGCATAACTAAATGATTGTATTTGCTTGAAAACAATGTCAAATATTTGTTTAATTTTTTTTTCTCCCCATAATGTTCTAAATTTACTCAAATTACTATAATCTGGTAAAGGTAATGGTAAAGGCACATCCAAAATGAATCTATAACTGGCATCAGTTTTAGCTCTTTCTAATACCTTTCTGTCAGATGCTGGATGCCAACGTTGTAGTAAGAGCAATTTAAAAATGATTAAAGGATCAATGGCTGGTGCTCCAGTGTAGGAATATTCTATTTTGTTACCATTAGTACTTTTCTGCAATTCCTTCTTAATTTCGTTCCAGTTAATAGCATTTTTCATTAATCTGAAAGGATGTGTCTCTGGAATTATTTCGTCGTAAAGAATGCCACCGAATAGCGTGTCAGAAGTTATTTTATTTGGTTTCACTATTATCGAGTTACAAGAATAATTTAAACTGCTAATAAGCAGATGGATAACCCTGTTAATATTCAATGATTATAATTTATCAAAGTTTTAAGAATTTTAAGGTAGTTTATAGAATATTATACATAAAGTTTTTCAACACCCTCTAAATTATTATTAAATATGATGAATGTAGAATTGATAAGAAATCTTTTATTTTTCTTTCTCAAAAGTTGTCACCAAAGCTAATGAAGTATTTGGAAATTATATTATCGAGAAGTAAAGTAGCCATAACCTATAAATTATTATAGACTAAGCAGAAAAAACAATTGAAACTTCAAAAGATTTATTGGTTATTATTAAAGGATGTGGCTTTGTTCGCTTAATGCTTGAGTTTTGGACTCTGGCAATATTGACTTTAATCTTACATTAAACTCC
>DAHXPE010000341.1 GCA_027364495.1 Candidatus Heimdallarchaeota archaeon
AAAGAGAAAAGAAAATTAGTTTCAGAATTATCCCAAAACAGACTGGGTTATATTCATATACCAAATATGTCTCTAAAAGGTGTAACAGAATTTTATAGAGCATTTAAAAATGAAATTTCTAAGGATGGGCTAATCATTGATGTTAGATTCAATGGTGGTGGAAATACATCTGAATTATTTTTAGAAATGCTAAGTTCAGCTCAAAAAACGACTGGCTATATGAAAACCAGGTACACCGATAAATTTGGAAAATATTTTATGTATTCAACTGAAGGGCCTCTTGTTGCACTTGCAAATGAATTCACGGGTTCTGATGGAGATATTTTTTCTCATAATTTTAAATTACTTCATTTAGGACCATTGATTGGAAAAAGAACATGGGGTGGTGTAGTAGGCTATTGGGATAAATTTAAATTAGTAGATGGAAGTATTGTAACTCAACCAGAGTATGCATTTTGGTTTAAAGATGTGGAATGGGGCGTTGAAAACCATGGAGTAGACCCAGATTTTGAAATTGACTACATGCCTCAAGATTTTGCGAAAGAAATCGACCCACAACTTTCCAAAGCTGTCGAAATAGCTATGGACAAATTGAAAGAAATTCGACCTAAAAAACCTAGAAAAAAAACAAAAGATAAGTAATTTACAGTAAATAAATTAAATTATTCAATCATAATTAAAAAATAATATAATTAACAGAGGAATGCAATTTGTCTACATATAAATTATTTTTTAAAGATGAAATGTTTATTGAATCATCGGAATTAGGAGGTGAAATAGCTATTTTAGAATTTGATGAATTCAAAAAGAAAGCTAAATTACTTTTTGTTCCAAAAACAAGTGTGATTGAAAGAAGAAAGGCAGAAAGATCTGCTAAAAGCCTGATGAAGATAGGATATATGTCAAAAGAAGGAAAGAGAATCGGCGTAGGTTATGATTTAGAAATATTTTAAAGATTCATTTTCTCTTAATAAAATAACCTGAGGCTTGGTAAAAAGTTTGCAAACTGAATAAAATTCGTTTATTAATTAGTTTAAACTAAAATGAAGATTTTAAGCTAAGTAGACTAAAATTGTAAAAATAAAGTATGTACCATTAATTACATTAAAAAAAACCCCTTTGGTTAATTTTTGAAGTTAATTTCATTATTATTAACTAAATAAAGACATATAATTTAAATCAAAGTTGGTTTTATCTTGATTAACCAAAATCAAAGTTTTGAAGCAGTTAATTTTGATCAGAATGATCTTAATTCTTTTAAAAATTTAATAATTCTGTCTAATGATCCATCCAAATCCTTTCTAGAACAATTACGAACATTGTATCATCAAGCTAAAGAAGTAATTAATGAGGAGTCTCCACTTGAAAAACGTGAGGAACTCTGGTACAACGTAATTGGGATTTTTTGAGCAATTTTTGGTAATTTCACGTTTAAAAATTTCATTTTTAGTAATCATTGCTTTACTTTTGTTTTTGGTCATTTTTATTTCTAATCTGGTTCGATGATATCTTGTTATACTTCATTCATAGTGAAGTTTAATAATTTTTTCTCATTATTTCTTCTAGCCGGAGTGCTATTCGCAGTCCTTCCCTTGTCAGTTCGTATGTCATGTTTTCTCCAGTTTCTCCAGTTGCGTAATCTACAACTTTCGCAATTTTATTTTTAATAATCAGGTAAAATTTATATAAATATAAAAATGTAAAAAACATTTAAATATATTATTACATTTTTGTCTTCACCAGAAATTTAATAATCTGGTAATAACGCTTGAGGATATTTCATTCAATGGACCTAATGTACAATCGACACTAACTAATAATTTGCTCAACCAGGCTAGTAATTATCAAGAACAATTAACATATAATGTGGCAAATACAATAAAGATTTCAGCATCTTATACCGTTTATGGTATTACATTTGGTATATCACTTTCTTATTCAAGTAGTCATAGTAAGTTACTTGATATGAAATAGTGAAATTTGAAAGAATTAAGATTGCTTAGAATCACTTTTATATAAATAAAAATAAAATTTGGAGTAAAAAACTTGAAATTTAATAATTTTCTACCTTATATTTTGATTTTAATATATTTAGTATATCTTCTCTATCCAATCAGTTTGTCAATAAGTTATTTAATGTACCATCTCAAAAGTTTTGATTCTAGATAAAATGAAATTTATGAAAATATAAAGACGACAAAAAATTAGAAATCTTTAAAGCCGCCGACATTATAGAGAAACCTGTGCATTTCAGCTAAAATTGAAACAACTTCTAGTTTCAAATCGTTAACAACTTCAGATGCCCAGCAAATACAAAATTTGCTGACAAGGGGTAAACATGCGTCAAGAACACTAAAAAGAGCTTCTATTTTAAGGCAATCAAATCTTGGTTTCCAATGTAAATCAATGATTGCTGGGTTACAAGTTTCTGCATCAACCATATCCAGAATAAGATCAAAATATAGAAAAAATGGATTGCAATCAGCTCTTTATGAGAGAAAACGATCTGGAAGACCAGCGAAGGTGGGATTACTGCTTCGAAGTGAAGTCCGTTTACTAGCTTGTAGTCATGTACCTGCTGGAAGATGTAAATGGACGGGAGATTTGTTACTGGAACAAGGAAAAAAAAAATATCATTGGACGGTAAGCCGATCAACAATTTACCGTATTCTCGCTTCTGACGATCTTAAACCCTGGACAAAACAAGAATGGTGTATTAGTACCATTACCCCTCGTAATCTAGAAGCAATGTATAATGTTTTAACGGCATATGAACAAGATTATGATCCACAAAAGCCTTTAGTATGTGTTGATGAGCTTTCGAAACAAGTAGAAAGTAGTCTTGTTCCATCAGATCCAATGGTTCCGGGAAAGCCACTTCGTGAAGATTACTCTTATCAAAAAAAAATACCAATTAATTTCTTTGTCGCAGTTGAACCAAAGGCTGGAAAAAGAGTGTACCTCTGGTCATACAAAAAAACTGGGAGAGAATTCGCATATTTTTGTTATTATTTAGTATTCTATGTCTATCCAAATGCTCAAAAAATTGAATTAGTAGCTGATAATTTTACAACTCATAAATATGAAATGTTTTTTCGTTATTTAGATCCATATTCAGCGATTATCCTGCGTTTGAAAATTCATAGGGTTTTTACACCACCTCATGGAAGTTGGCTTAATATGGCAGAGAATGAGAACAATAGCTTTTTAAAACAATGCTTGAATACCCGATTTGACTCAGAAATCCAAATGCTTGAAGCTGCTTCGCTCTATTTAGATGTCCGAAATCAAAACACAGTAAAAATCAATTGGTCTTATACTGTCTCTAAAGCACTCATTAAATTTCCTGGATTGGCGGTTTACCAATCATCTCATGAAAAAGATGCCAAAGTTACCAAGAATACATCTTCTTCAACACACACTGGTATAGTCCTCCCTGCATCATTTCCAGATATTAACATTCATTATATTCAAGAAAATTTCAATTCTTTTCAAGGGAGAAAGAATCTGAAGCTGTTACCAGCACCGGGTAATTCTGAAAGTCCTAGTATAATTGAAACAGAACCTGTTACTGGTACACAGTCACAAAAAGGAAAGAAAACTACAAAGCCTAAAATAAAGTCAAAATGCACAAAACCCACGCAAAAAAAACCTCTCGATTTTTTAAACACCAAAAGGTTTATTTTATTGCAATCAAATCGTTTTCCCAATGTTTCAGCACAACGTAAATGGAATTCCAAAATAAACTTCTCTGGGTAGACCGAACTATCTTTGAATTTATTAAATTGACATTTATTATTCCCTTACTCTCATTGACTATTAGAAAAGAGTATCATAAGAGTGAACTCACAGTGTCCAACGTTCTTACCCGTTTATTAGACAAATCTTTAATCATCAAGGTGTATTACAGTGACATTCAAACACATTCCGAATACTGTGGATATTTTTGTAATTACTTTTGGTTTACTACCGATCCTCCTTAGTGATTCTCTTTTTTTGAATGAATATATCTAATTTTTCTCTATTTTTCAATCATTTTAACATTCCTTTAATCAGTCCACCTTATCGTCAAGTATGAACATTTTTTTCTATTTTTTGGTCCATACGCACACACACACACACACACACACACTGACGCCCCATTATTTATAATGTTTCAATTCATCAATTATGGTTTATGTGATGTCAAAACTTTTGAAACTGTACATTAAGTATATCTCAAGTTAATCAACAAAGAAATTTACAAACGTCAACTATTACTATGACTCCTAATTATTTTCCTATTGATAATCCTGATCAGCCAATGTTTGTCACGTCAATGATTATACCCAATGGAATAGTTTCTAAAGACGATCAAATTCAATATGGGGCATTTAATATATCGGTTTTTCAATTTGAGGTTATCTTTCCAGAGAAAACGCCATTTAAT
>DAHXPE010000343.1 GCA_027364495.1 Candidatus Heimdallarchaeota archaeon
GTTGCTGGAAAAATTACCTCCTTAGATGCAAAAATACTATTATTTTTATTTCTAATCCTATTAGCTTTAACTTTTACTGAGTTCAATTTTGTCATTGATTCGATTTTTCTTTTAGGTCTTGGTTGTGGGAAAATTGAAGCAAATAGAGCTCATGTAACGATAAATTTGACATTAAAAGGTGAAAATATTAAAATATCAGATTGAGAAACAAGATCTAAGCAATGTTCCATTATTTCTTCTTCGGAACAGTTGTTTTCTTTCCATATCTGCTCTAATTTTGATGGATTACAAATTTCAGCAAATCAAAAATAATCCACTATTAATTTCGTTTCTCGATCCTCAATTGAATCAATATATTTAGCCTTGGGATGAGCATGCTAGACTTTTAAACTATTAAAAAGATTGGAGAAATGAAATTGATCTATAATCTTTATTATAAAAGTTTCCCGTTTGCTAATTCCAAGATCTTCACATAACACAAACTTTGAAATCAAAAAAAAATTTCTGAATTTAGATAACAATTTTATTAAAAAAATAAATTTGATTATCATTGTGAAAAATTCCAATATTGATCATTTCTAAAAAACTTCTCAATTATAGATTGATTCTAATAAAAAAATTAAAAACAAATTTATCGTTACATGAGCTCTATTTGCTTCAATTTTCCCAAAACCATGACTAAATCCCACATCTTGTATTTGCTCAAAAGATTCTAATCCTTGACCATGTACATATTCGTTTATAATCCAGCTTTTAGGAAAACTGCTTTCTATGGCAATTGCATTATAATTATATTCCTTAACGAGATACTTGAAAATCTTATTTCTGAGGTTAAGGAAATCCTTACCTCCATGAAGTGGCTAACCTAATCCAAGAATTTTAATGGAGTTATCAAACGAAGCAATTTTTATTTCAAATCGATTCTGTTTGAAAAAAAGAACCATATTCAATCTTGATTAAAAAATAAAAATATTTTTTTAATTTATGTTCCATAATTGTTGTTTTATTAGGATTATTTTCATAACAAGGGTAAGTATGATTTTAAGATACTTCAATGGAAACTTTTGGTTTAACCAAACGAAAATTGTCGTTTCTTTACTAGCTATTTTGAATTTAATAGTGAATACATTTTAGTAGGCTTACCTAAAATATTAAAAATTGCTATTCAGAATGAACTAAAGAGATGAGTTCTAAAGTAATTGGATACATTACCATCGTTCATCCATTCCCATCCGTTGCAATGACCTTGACTGCACTTGTTTTAAGTTTACCTTTGAATAAGTCATATTCATTAAATAAATTTTTAGTTTTTGGATTAATAATATTATTAGAAAACTTTATAGTTGGATTGGTGAATGATTTACGCGACTTTCGTTATGATAAAGCGGTAAAACCATATAAGCCTCTTGTTGCTGGAAAAATTACCTCCTTAGATGCAAAAATACTATTATTTTTATTTCTAATCCTATTAGCTTTAACTTTTACTGAGTTCAATTTTGTCATTGATTCGATTTTTCTTTTAGGTCTTGGTTGTGGGCTATCTTATGATTTAGTGCTTAAAATAACCCCATTTTCTTTTGTACCTTATACCATTGCAATGCCTACATTAGCAATCGCTGCTCGATTAGTAAATGGTAATTTACCTGTTTTGCTATTATGGATCTGTCCATTAGGGGCGTTAATGTCGGTTGCTTTGCATCTGACAAATCAAATGAATAAAGCCGAAGAATCAAACAAAAGTGGAGAACATAATATTTTACAAATTATTGGAGTAAAAAATGGTCAATTACTATGTGTACTTGTAACTATTTGTTCCTTAGTGTTATTTACTATACTTAGTCTACAATTTGATTTGAATGCAATATTAATGGAGTTTTTAGACTTGGTAACTTTGGTATTTATTAGTATTTTTATTGTATTTGCAAAGATTGGTAATCGAAAAGCTTTGTTTCCATTAACAGTAATTTTATCGGCGATAATGGGGACTATTTTTATACAGTTGATTCTTTAACTTAGCAAAGAATAATTGTTTTATTTTTTTATCAACATCTGACTTTCACTTCCTTTAGCAATTTTTTAATTTATTACTAATCCTTGATAAGGAAATAAAATGCACATTAAAAGAATTGATTGACCAATTTTGTTTTCATTACTTACGTACCAAAAAATCTAAATGCTCAAATTCTCTATTCTTTTTAGATATGAAAGGATTTCGTTGTAATATTCGACATTTTTACCGGCAATGTCACTTCTAACTCCATCAAATGGATTTCAGATGTTATAACTGGAAGTTTTATATTTTTTCTTCTGATAATCTTTCTTTTATGATCGAATAATACTTTTCATACTTCTCTATCCCTTTATTCGCTTCTTCCTTCCCTCTTAACACAATGAAAAGGTTAAGTAGATAGCTTAAATAACCTGTTTTATTTACTGGTCTTCAATAGATATAGAACTATGTAATTTAAAGTAAATCAAATCTTTTATTTCAATATAGCCAAATTCAATTTTTTATGTTAGTTTGTTCTAAATCCTCCATTACAGCTTGTTTTTAAGTATAAAAAAGTTATCTAATTTACTATCTACATTAATAATATTTATGCTACTAAGTAAATATTTTTTACTTAAATTCATAAAAAAAGTGATTAATATGACTTTGAATGAAATGCGTGCCGTTGTTATCGATCGCTTTGGTGGTCCTGAAGTGCTTTCAATAAGAAATGTTCCCATTTTAGAACCCAAACCAGATCAAATACTTGTCAAAGTTGACTCTGCGGGTATTGGTGTGTGGGATAACATTGAACGTGAGGGAATGCTTGCCAAGATGTCCGGAACTAAAGCAAAGTTCCCATGGATACTCGGTTCAGAAGGTGCTGGCAAAATCGTTGATATTGGAGACAATGTTAGCAGATTTCGAATTGGTGATCTGGTCTATGGTCACATTTGGACTCCAACAGAAGCAACCAAAGCTGGGTTTTATGCCGAATATGCAGTGCTGAACGAAAATCATGCTTGGCAAATTCCATCAAACATTGGAACCAAACAGGCTGGTGCATTGCTTATAGATGGAGCAACCGCATTTAGAGGACTAGATGACACTCTAGCAATAAAAAAAGATGAGAGCCTCATGATCTTTGGCGCGAGTGGTGGTTTAGGGCATTTAGCAGTTCAATTGGGTAAAAGACTCGGAGCTAAGGTATTTGCAGTCGCATCAGGTGAAGATGGTGTAGCTCTTGCGTTAAGGTTAGGAGCAGAAGCTGCTGTTGATGGACATACTGGAAATATTGTGGATTTAGCTAAAGAATTTGCTCCAGATGGTTTTGATGCAGCTTTGATTACAGTTGCTGGTGATGTTTCAGAAAAAGCACTTACAACTATGCGAAATGGAGGACGGGTTGCATATCCTTGGGTTAATCAGCGTCCACCACCAAAATCACCAACGAATGTCAGTCTATCAGGCTACAACGGAAACTTGGATCATGATTTAATAATAAACATGAACAGATTAATCGAAGCTGGCACATTTGAAGTGCATTTAGGAAAGACCTTTCCTCTTGAACAGGTTGTAGAAGGTTTCAAAACGGTCGTTTCACACCACCTGGGTAGATTAGCTGTATTTCCAAATATATGAATAAATGAAAATTCAAAACTATTTCATGGTCGTAACATTACATCTTATCAATTCGATTTCATTTGTTCAACTTGTTTATGTTCCGTAAAAGGTATTATAGGAGAATATAATCTCTTTTTCAAGATTTTAATAATTTTCTTTTTATTCATTCATCTTCCGAATAAATTAAAAAGAAAAAGAATAGATGTTGCTGTTTCTTTATTAAAAAAAGAAAAAACAAACTTTTCTAAAGCCTCTGAAATTGCTGGAATTTCAAATTGAATTTTCAAAGATTTTGAAACAACTATATTTTTAGATCTTTGCATGAAAGTAATAGGTAAACCAGCAAAAAAATTCCAATCAGAGAATATAAAAGATGAATTATTGGAACAACAAATCTGTCAATTTTTTAGGAAATAATTTTCTTAACTAGCGTTACCATCAATAAAATCTGGGTTGGATTTTACTGATGCTAGTCTTGCTTGGGCAGTAGCATATAAACCAGCTCCTAATACTGGTTATAATTTTTCTTTGTGTATAGCCTCGATTTTAATACTCATCTCAATAATTTTAGGTCTCATCTTTTTAAGAATGGATTACAACAATAAAATAGCTAGTTGAAAAAATTTTATAAGATTAAATTATTTCATCATTTTACTAATGAGATGATTTTATGGATTATGATTTGGATTCAGTGGATTATATTTTGCAGACAACCAGGAGTGTTAGAAAGAGACTTGATTTGACACGACAAGTGGATGAAAATGTTGTAATGCAATGTCTTGAAATTGCTATACAAGCTCCGACTGGTAGTAATGCTCAAGGTTGGAAGTGGTTAATCGTGACAGACAAGGAAAAAATAGCAAAGATAGGAGCATATTACAAAAAGTCCTTTATCGCTTATTCATCCAGTGGTTCAGGACCCAAAAAGGTAGATCCAAATCAACAAAAAAGAGTAATTGATTCTTCCTCTTATTTAGCTGAACACATGGGTGATGTTCCTATGCTGATTTTTGCTTGTGTATCTGGTAGGACAAATGATGTAGCTATGGCAGCTGGACTCTTTGGATCAATTATACCTGCAGCTTGGTCCTTAATGTTATCATTACGTGCCCGTGGAATCGGTTCAGCCTGGACTACATTACACATGGCGTATGAAAAAGAATGCAATGCAATTCTTGGTATTCCCGATAATGTTACAACAGCTGTAATGTTACCAATCGGTTATTTCACTGGTGAATCCTTTCACAAAGCTAAACGAAATCCCGCTAAAGATTTTACTTATTGGGACACTTGGGGAAATAAAAGATAGGGAATTATTCGTCCTATATTAAATATTTTTTGAATTAAAAAGAGAAAAAAAGAATTAAAATAAAAACAAGAATAAAATATTAGAACTAATTACTTTGATTCATGAAATTAGTTTTTTTATCGGTTAAATCATGTATTTTTTGAGGAGTGTTTCTTTTATTCCTAAAAGTAATATAAAGTATGGCTACAGCAGTAGCGAAAGTTACTATTTCAATTACGACTAATAAAGACAAAGCTGTAACATCTGAATTTTGTAACATTTTGGGAACAGCTGAAAGGAAAAATAATCCAGCCACAGCAATTAAAAAACTTGCTAATATACCAGCATAATAATTGCGAACTAAATAATGCTGTTCTCTTCTTATATAATAATCATAATAACAAGGTAAACAATATTTTAGATAAATTGCTATTCCATAGGCTACAACAGCTCTCGGGTTGGGTGTAAAAGTAGTTATATCATCTTTGCAAACTAAATTATGACATTTTTGACATTGATCAACAGCATTTTTATGATTATGATAATAACAATGTTTTGATGAATTAACCAATTTCAAATTATGCACTCCTGTCAAAATTAAATCTGATTTAAATTATATAAAAAAAAATAAAAAATTTTAGTATATTATTTTTTGAGCTTAGTATTAGACTATTTTTAATCGTTAGGATTATTTTAATTCCTTAAGTCCCTTGTTTTTTAAAACAATCCATCTTCAAATTTTTTAATAATTATCCTTCGTTTTGTCTTTTCACTTATTTTTTGCTTCTTTCCAATAAAACATTCATTTTTTTTTTCTTTTAATATCTCAAGTATAAAATCTTCTAATGACTTTAATTTTGAATATACTATAATTCAAATTTTAAAAATCAATCCATTAATGAAATCAGATAAGCAAATTAGTTAATAAATGAGTACATTTTTTTGTTCAATCAATTTTTTCTTCTTTAATTGTAATAAACTAAAAGTTTATAAATAAAGAGTTGATAATATATTTGAGTTCTATGAGCTGGAATTATTACCCCTTAAACAGTACACAAGATGAACGATCAAGAGAAATAGCACAAATAGTTAGTATGCTGATTTTTATTAGCATTGTGCTAGTTTTTCAAATGACCTTGACATTTCTTAATATTAACTACCTGCTTATCTTGATTCTTTCCTTGGGTTTAATATTTGGTTCAAATGTTAATATTTTTCTTTTTGGAATTGAAGAAAAGTCCCAATTTTATTATGATAGACCCTTTATTCATCCTTGGTTTCTTCAAATTTTGAACATGTTTCAACCTGAACCCCTTACCACTGATGTTTATGTAAATGTAGCAGGTGGTCTTGTTCCAATTGCAGTTGCCAGTATTCTAGCTGTTTTGCATCCAACTATTATAATCCCAGCAATTTTGCTTTCTTTATTCTTGATTATTATTATTAATCGATTAGCAATCATCACCAACTATGGAGTCGTTATGCCAGTCATTATTGTTCCAATTCTTGGTTTGCTAGGTGGCGCGGGAATAGGAATATTATATATTTTGATTGGTATTCCGATTGTTTTAACAAATATTGCAATGATTGCTTATCTATCGGTAACCATTAGTATTTTAATTGGTGCAGATCTATTAAATTTAGGGAAGTTGCATAAAATTAGATCCAACGGCTTATCCATTGGTGGAGCAGGAATATTTGATGGTATATTTTTATCAGGTTTACTTACCCTTATTTTCATTTTATTTTAAATAGTAATTCCTTTATTTTTCTTGCTTTTTTTGTTTTTATCTCATCTCGATTCAAGTAATGATATAAGTTTTCTTTCAAAATATAGCTTATTTTGAGACAAATAAATAACTCTTGACTTATAAAACCACTTTTAAAGTACTTGTCAGAGTATTCAATCAATTTTCAAAACGGAATAATTATAGTTACAGTAAAATGGATTTTTTTTTCATTTACCTTCTTAAAATTTAATTTATTATTTAATTCTTCCGTCTATTTAAATAATTGAGTTCATTTGATTATTCGAGCAGAATTTAATTAAAATAAAATTTGAATTTTGATATATTACTTTTAAATAAGGTGAACAGTTTAAATGCAACGAACTACAGTATCAACCTCTGATATATCAGATAATTCCGAATTCGCATCTATTTCAACTTTTTTTAATGCGACGTCAATAGCAGTTGTTGGTGCGTCCAATGTCAAAGGTAAGGTCGGTTATGAAGTTATTAACAATCTTAAACAAGCTAAATATGAAGGTAAAATTTTTCCTGTCAATATAAAAGAGCCTGATATTCAAGGAATAAAAGCATATAAAAATTTAAAAGAGATAAAGCAAGACATTCAGTTAGTGGTTGTTTGTGTTCCAACCAATTTTGTCTCTTCTGTAATTGATGAGATGGGAGAACTTGGTATTCACCATGTTGTTGTTATTACTGCTGGTTTTAAAGAAACAGGTGTTGAAGGAACTAAATTAGAGAAAAAATTAGCTGAGAAACTTAAAAAATATAATATTCGAGCTATTGGTCCTAATTGTCTTGGAATCATGGATACTCATAGCAGGATAAATGCATCTTTTGCTTCTAATATGCCCTTGGAAGGAAATCTTGGTTTCTTATCGCAATCTGGAGCATTAATAACCGGTATATTGGACTGGTCCTTAAATGAGCATTTAGGTTTTTCCAAGTTTATTTCTATTGGAAACATAGTAGATGTTGATGAATCCGATTTGATTGAAGAACTTGGAAAAGATAGTCAAACCAGTGCTATTCTTGCATATTTAGAATCTATTAATAAAGGAGATAAATTCATTAAAGTTTGTAAAGATGTTGCAGAAAAGAAACCTATTTTAGTTTTTAAATCTGGAACTAGTAAATCTGGTGCTAGAGCTGCATCTTCACATACTGGTTCTATGGCTGGAGCTAACACAGCATATGATGCAGCGTTTGAAAAATGTGGTGTTATTAGGGCAAAAACTGTGGAGGAATTATTTGATTATGCAACAGCCTATGCTTCGCAACCACTACCTCAGGGACCAAAATTGTGTATTATTACCAACGCAGGTGGACCTGGCATAATTGCAACTGATCATGCGGAAAATTCTGGCTTGAACTTAGCATCTTTAAGTGGAGATACCATTAATTACTTGGCATCTCATTTGCCACCAGCAGGTGCATATAATAATCCAGTTGATATATTAGGTACAGCTAGTGGAGATGATTATAAATTTGCTTTCGAAACTGTTCTAAAGGATGAAGGAGTAAACATGATTCTAATTATATTAACTCCACAAGGTATGACAGAGCCTGTTGAAACAGCCAAAGCAATTATTGATTCTAGGAAACATTTCAATGATAAGCCTCTTGCATGTAGTTTTATGGGTGGTCCAGATGTAGAGCCAGCTATTGAATTACTCCGCCAAGCTGATATTCCCTGTTTTCCATTTCCCGAAAGAGCAGTTAATTCTCTACTTGGGTTATATAAATATGCCCAAGTACGCGAACGTATTAAAAACATAAAATCACCAAGAAGATTCGATGATGTAAAAAAAGAAGTTGTCAATGAGATATTTGAGTCAGTTGTTAATAAAGGACGAGTACAACTTTTAGGAGCTGAAGCTATAAATGTCGTTAAAGCTTATGGAATAAATGCTCCCGTAACGAAATCAGCATTCTCAGTTAACGAAGCTGTTAGAATTGCAAATGAAATAGCCTATCCCGTGGTTATGAAAATTACCTCTCCAGATATTACTCATAAAACAGATATTGGTGGCGTTGTTGTCGGTATCAAAAATGACGATGAAGTTCGTGTCCATTTCAAAGAGATTATGAGCAAGGCGCATGATAATTTTCCCAATACCAAAGTTCTTGGTGTAGATATTCAGCAAATGAAAAAAACTGGTTATGAGCTTATTGTTGGAGCTACCTTTGATCCTCAATGGGGTCATATAGCAATAATTGGTGGCGGAGGGATCTATACTAATATTTATCAGGATGTAGCATTTGGTTTAGTTCCTATCAGTCATGATGAAGCAAATGAAATGATACAGAAAACCAAAACGTATAATATTCTTAAGGGAGCAAGAGGGCAAGAATCTGCCGATATAAATGCAATTGTAGAAACATTAGAGCGTATTTCACAACTTTTAACTGATTTTCCTGAAATTAATGATCTAGATATCAATCCTTTCTTTGCATATAATTCTTCTGCTACGGAAGGTGGTATATCTGCAGTTGATGTTAAAATAAGTATAAACCATGAAAAATATCTTAAATTAAGAAGTGAATGAAATGAAAAATCTTATAATTACATCTGCTCAAGAGTCTATTGGAAAAACTACTTTTTCTATCGCTTTAGCTCTGAGACTCAAAAAAGAAGGCTATAATGTTGGGTATTTCAAACCTATTACAAGTAAAGAGGATGATGATGATGCCGCTTATTCCAAGACCATGCTTGATATGAAAGAGGATCTTAAAATTATAGAACCAGTAGTCATCTCGGAATGGGAATATGATACAACTGATGAGGAAATTGAAATTCATAAAAAGAACATACTTACAGCTTATACTGCTTTAAAGAATTCATATGATTTCTTGTTAATTGAATCAGCTCGAACGATGAAATATTTATCCTTTTTGCATTTAAGTGCACGAGAATTAGCTCAAATGTTAGATGCAAGTGTCTTATTGCTTGTGAGTGGTGAAATTGATGAAAATTTCGATAACATATTGCTTGCTGATTCATATTTTAACGATATAAATATTCCTTTAATTGGTGCCGTTCTTACGCTTGTATCACCTGAGATCATAGAACGATTTAAAACAATTATTTGCCCAATTTTAGAAAAAAGGCATCAATTGAA
>DAHXPE010000356.1 GCA_027364495.1 Candidatus Heimdallarchaeota archaeon
TGCTTCTTTTGTTGCATAATCAATATCAGCACGTAATGTTTGTAAAGGAACTCTTCCTTCTCGAATCCATTCACTTCTTGCTGATTTAGTTGCAGAACAACTAGAAAAGCGTATTGCTTTTAGAAGAGCTATTCGAGAAGCATTACAACGAGCTCAAAAACAAAATGTAAATGGAATTAAAATTCAAGTTTCCGGTCGTTTAAATGGAGCAGAAATTGCCAGAAGTGAATGGATTCGAGAAGGAAGAGTTCCTTTACAAACATTACGTGCTGATATTGATTATGCAACAAAAGAAGCAAACACAATTTATGGTGTTTTAGGAATTAAAGTATGGTTATTTAAGAGCGAAATCTTATCAAAATAGTAACTCTTTTTTACTAACTTAAAAAGTTTATATTTTTATTAAATTAATTTGTTATGTTAAGTCCAAAAAGAACAAAATATAGAAAATATCATCGTGGACGTATGCGAGGTACAAAAACTCGTGGAAATGAAATTTGCTTTGGCAATTTTGGTTTAAAAGCACTAGAACCAACATGGATTACATCACGTCAAATTGAAGCAGCTCGTCGAACAATTACCAGATATACGAAACGTGGTGCGTCATTGTGGATTCGAATATTTCCTGATAAAACTGTTACTGCAAGAGCAGCAGAATCAAGAATGGGTTCAGGAAAAGGGGCAGTTGATTATTGGGTAGCTGTTGTTAAACCAGGAACAGTTATTTTTGAAATTGGTTCTGTTCCTGAAGAAGTTGCTCGAGCTGCATTAAATTTAGCAGCTTACAAATTACCAATTAAAACAAAATTTATTATTAAAGATAATATTAATTAAAAAATATGGGTTTACCTACGTTTACTGATATTATTTCGCTTTCAAATACAGAAATCTCTGAAGCAATTATTGAAACTGAAAATCAATTATTTAATCTTCGTTTTAAAAAAGCTACTCGTCAAAGTTTTAAGTCACATGAAATAAAAAATGCAAAACGTCGTTTGGCTCAATTAAAAACCCTTTTAACATTAAGATTAGAAAGTCTTGAACAGAAAAACGAAAATTTAATTACAAATTAGAATCAAATGGTAAAAAAGAATACTATTAAAGATAAAATCAAGGAGTTTTAAATGCCAGTAAAGCAACAAATTGGTATTGTAATTAGTAATAAAATGCAAAAAACTATTGTGGTAAAAGTTGAAAATCGATATCCACATCCAATCTATTTGAAAACATTAGTAAAAACTAAGAAATATTTAGCTCATGACGAATTAGAAGAATGCCAAATTGGTGATCAAGTTTTAGTTGAAGAATCTCGTCCATTAAGTAAAAGAAAACGTTGGAAGTTAATAAAAATTCTTTCAAAATCATCTTTAATAAGTTAAATGATATTTTATGATTTATCCTCAAACAATATTGACAGTAGCCGATAATACGGGTGCTAAAAAAGTTATGTGTATTCGAGTATTAGGTGGAAATAAAAAATATGCAAAAATTGGTGATACAATCATTGCAGTTGTTAAAGAAGCTCTACCTAATATGCCAGTAAAACGATCAGATGTAGTAAGAGCAGTTGTGGTAAGAACTAAAAAAAGTATTCGTAGACCAGATGGAATGTATATTCGATTTGATGATAATGCAGCTGTAATTGTAAATATGGATAGTAATCCTCGTGGAACAAGGGTTTTTGGTCCTGTTGCAAGAGAAATACGTGATAAAAACTATTCAAAAATTGTTTCATTAGCACCGGAGGTTTTATAAATGCCAAATAATCAAAAGTTACATGTCAAAATTGGTGATATTGTGACAGTTATTTCAGGGTTTCATAAAAATGAAACAGGTGAAGTTATTAAAATTAATCGAAAAACAGGAAAAATAATAGTAAAAGGAATCAATTTTAAGTTTAAACATGTTAAACCAAATACTGAAAATGAAATTGGGGAAATTAAACAGTTTGAAGCTCCAATTCATCATTCAAATGTAAAACTAAATTTAAAAGAAAGATCTTAATATGCTAAATCAACATGCGTTAGAAGAAATTGCTGAAATTCATAATTTACTAGGCGATATTAAAAAAGAGTATGAAGAAGGTATTAAACCAATTTTAATAAAAAATAGCCCAAAACTATTTAAAAATCCTCATACTGTACCAAAATTAAAAAAAATTCAAATTAATCGTGGACTTGGGTTAGCAGCTCAAAATACTAATATTTTGAAAAAAAATATTGAAGAATTTGAAAAAATTGCTGGACAAAAACCTCTTATTACAAAATCAAAAAAAGCAATTGCCGGATTTAAAATTCGAGAAGATATGGAGTTAGGTTTAAGTGTAACTTTGCGGGGTGAAAAAATGTATGCGTTTTTAACAAAATTATTATTCTTTACATTTGCTCAAATACGTGATTTTCGTGGTTTATCACTGAGAAGTTTTGATAAAGCTGGAAATTATACTTTAGGTTTAAAAGAGCAATTAATTTTTCCCGAGATTGAGTACGACGAAATAGACCAAACCCAAGGTCTTACGATTAATATTATTTTAGAACATGGTTCACCTAAGTATAGATCACAATCTATGGATAAAATTTTAAACGGAATGATTCTTTTTAAATTTTTACGATTCCCGTTAAATGATTGTGGATATTATGAAAAATATGAATCCTTCTCTGAGCTTAACCGAACATGGGATAAAAAACGACACTTAAAACGAAAACGTTGGTCACAAGAATAAAAATATATTGCATAAGGAGATAATTGTGGTAACCGATACAATTTCAGATATGTTAACAAGAATTAGAAATGCTAATATGATAAAACACCAAATTGTTCAAATTCCTTCTACAAAAATGTCTTTAGCAATTGCAACAATTTTAAAGGAAGAAGGTTTTATTGAAGATTTTGAAAGTTATGAAGAAAATAAAAAAAAATATTTATTAATATCATTAAAGTACGTTGGAAAAAATCGAATCCCTGTTATCTGTAAAATGGAGCGAATTAGCAAACCAGGGTTACGAGTTTATTCAACTTCAAAAAAGTTGCCAAAAGTTTTAGATAATTTAGGAATTGCAATTATTTCAACCTCAAAAGGAGTAATGACAAATCTAAAAGCTCAAGAACTTGGAATTGGTGGCGAAGTTTTATGTTATATTTGGTAGATAAAAGGAGTTTCGAAAATGTCACGTATAGGAAAATTACCAATTACTATACCAGAAAATGTAGATATTAATTACAAGGAATCAGAAATTATAGTTAAGGGTAAGTTTGGAACATTACAAACAAAAATTCCAAGTGTAATTAATATAATTCAAGATGCTGGTAAACTAAATGTAGGATTAAAAGAAGAAAACCGAAGTGTAAAATCATTGCACGGTTTATATCGAACATTAATTCATAATATGGTGATTGGTGTTTCAGAACAATTTGATTTAACTTTAATTTTAAAAGGTGTAGGATATCGAGCAGCCGTTCAAGGGAAAGAAATAGTTTTAAATTTAGGTTATAGTCATCCAGTTAAAATCGAGATTCCAAAAGAAATCTCAGTAGAAGTAGTTCAAAATACGACTATAAATTTAAAGTCATGTAATAAAGAACTTTTAGGTTTATTCGCAGCAAATATTCGAGCTTGGCGTCAACCTGAACCTTACAAAGGAAAAGGTATTTTATATAAAGATGAACAAATTATTCGCAAAGCTGGTAAATCTGGAAAATAATTGAGTCACTGAATAAAGATAAGTGTATTACTTAGTCTAAACCAAAGATTATAAGTTTTTATAAGTTTAAACATTTAAAATTCTAATTATGAAATTTTCACAGCGAACTTTATTAAAGTTAAAAAATAAGAATAAAAAGTTAAAACCCGATAAATATAAAAAATTGAAACGTGAATCAGTACGTGGGCAAATTAAAGGAACGGTTGAGCGTCCAAGATTATCAGTTTATCGTTCAAATGAAAACATTTATGCTCAAATAATTGATGATACTAATTCAAAAACCTTAATTTCTTGTTCTACTTTAGATCGTTCAATTCAACTTGCGCTTTCAACTGGACGAACTTGCGATGCTTCAAGATTAATGGGAGAGAAATTAGGTGAATTAAGTTTAAAAAAAAATATTACAAAAATTGTTTTTGACCGAGGTCCTTACTTATATCACGGACGAATAAAAGCCTTAGCAGATGGAGCAAGAGCTGCTGGTCTACAATTTTAAATTCAAATTTGTAAATAAATAGACAAAATATCTTCTATGAGTAGCGATTTAAA
>DAHXPE010000365.1 GCA_027364495.1 Candidatus Heimdallarchaeota archaeon
AAATATTAGTATATTAATGATCAGGTTTATTTATTGGGTTTTTTGTTTTTATCTAAATATTCAAAATAAACTTTACCAAGCATGTCAAATGACTCAGCAACATTTAGTCCTGTTTTAGCAGACGTTTGTAAATAGCGAACTTCAAAACCATTAGCTTTTGTTTGTTCAGTTAATTTAGCACAATATCTTTGGGCCATTTCGTCTGTAATTGAATCAGGATGTTGATCTCGTAAATCAACTTTATTCCCTAAAATAACTAAAGGAATGACACCTTTACCGTTATGATTCCAGATTTCCTTTATCCAATTCTCAAGGTTTTCAAAACTTTCTCGTCTGGTTACATCAAAAAGAAGTAACGCACCTAAACATCCTAAATAATAAACTGAACGGACAGCTCCGAATCTAGTCTGACCTGCTAAATCCCAAATTTGAAATTTAATAGCTCTGCCATCAATTACGGCTTCTTTAAGGGCAAAATCAGCCCCAATTGTCATCATATATTTTGATTGAAACCCACGGCCTAAATATCGTTCACGAAGTGCAGTTTTACCTACACCGCCATCTCCGGCCAGAACAATCTTCATAAGGAATGTCATTTTATTTTTCTCCGATTAAAAATTGCTTTAATAAAATTTTTAATTAAAAGGATGTAGTTTTTTGTATCTTTGTTAGGTAATTTTAAGTTTTTATTAAAAGTTTTTCATTTTAATATTTGTAATTTCGCAATTAATTAATTATTTTAAATCATTAACTAAATTTCTTTAAATAATTTATTTATAAAAATTAATATAACACAATTCAGTATCTATTGTATTATTTAAATTGAATTAATTTCTGATTATTTTAAATTATTGTTTTTGCTGGTTTGTTACCATGTTTGAATACAATTCAGAAAAAGTCTTCATTAAACCGCTATTTTCAATAGCTGGATTAGCTACTCAAATTGTTATAGTGGATAAGGAATCTAATCCTCCTGTTGGTTTATTACTTGATATTGGTGATGGTACCTGTCGTGATATCTTAGATAATGGTCTTGATTTTGCATGGATTAATACTATCGTTATTTCTCATGGCCATTACGATCACATGGGAGGCATTTATTCTTTTTTAGGTACTAAAAGAATGCTAGGAGATGAACATGAGATAAACGTTTATTACCCATCTAAAACGGTTGAGGTTGAGAATATCGTTAAAATGTTCAAAGAAAATTATCCTGATTCTATCCCTTTTAACATCAAAATGCATCCAATCGATCCCCAAAAATCAGCTGAAATAGTTCTTAATAAAAATTTTGTTTTAAATGCTTTTCCAGTTCTTCACCGTGGTTCTACATTAATTCCTGGCGTTTTACCTTTAATTCCAGCTTGTGGATATCAAGTTTCCTTGATTAATCATAATTTAAAAATAGCATTTAGCGGGGACTGCGCACCCAGTACAATATTATATGATTTATTTAGTTCAGAAGTTGATATAGGTTTCATTGAAAACTCGCATCCTACGGATGATTGGGTAAAAGATAATGTTAACAGATTTCATTTGACAAAGAAAGAGGCTTTAGAATTTTCAAAAAATTGCAAAAAAACAATTTTAATTCACAGTCTGCCTCAACATATCTTAAAAAACACAAAAAGTAATCTTTGAGTAATATAATTAGTCTACATACTTTTGTTGCTAAACCTTAAAATAAGGTGCAGTTAAATGAGTAATTGACATCAAATATCTTATTCATCAAATAAAGCATTTTCTTAAATCCAAAAATAAATTATTATTATAATTTTAAAGCATTTATAGCATATCAAACTAAACGCAGCTATGTTTACAATTCAGTTTCAGTGGTATATTTATAGGTTAAATTAGTCAATATGTAAAATCATAAAAACTATTTTTTTTATTGTAGATAATATATTTTGTTTCCAATAAAGAATTTTTTGTCTCCTCATATTTTAAAAATAACCGAATTTAATCAATATGCTGTAAATAAAAGAAATTCTAAATCAATGTGAGTTTCAACTTATGAGTTTAGATGATTATAGTCCTCTCTGCATATCTTGCAAGTTATTTGATCTAATGATTTCGAATGAATGCAAACTTGGCTTAAACACTGATAAATCCCGCACTTCTTGTGATAAACATCAACCAGTTTAATTATAAAAGAAAAATTAATTCTTGAAATGGGTTTGTTTTTTTCATCTAATAGATTATTGTTGTTTCATAATAAGAAAAACCTAGGATCTTTACAGATAGAATTTACAAATCAATTTGAAAACCACTTGAAATTTACAATTTTGGGAAAAGTTATTTGACGCGAAAATTAGAATTTATAGTTTTAGGAAATAAAGGAACAGGAAAAACTGTTTTATCACAGGTTTTAACCAAAACAAAACCATTTACAACAGGCCCCACCTTAACCTTTCATCGTTTCTCTGGAAAAGTAAAACTGCTATCTAGTCGAAAAAATAGTCTTTTTTCAATTGAGAGATGGAGAAAATACAATGTTAATATAATAGATACTCCTGGTTCATTTGCTGAGAGAAGATCGTGGCGTGATGCCATAAAAAAAGTAAAAAAACCTTTAATAGCTGTTTTTGTCATTGATCCGTTTCAATCTATTCCAGAAACTAAATCTGCGTTAGAAGAAGTCTATAATCAATATTTAGAAAGCATTTCAAATAATTTAGAAAAAGCAGACTTATTAGCTCATTCATATCCTTTTTTCCTTTATATCATATTCAATCATAAGAATTCCAAAGGTGGTTTGGATGATAAAGTCTATTATGAGTCTAATCTCAAAGAAACTATAAATAAAATGAAGGAAAAAATTCCTTTGATGTTAACTGAGTATACAACGTTTGATTTTTTAAGGAAACCGATGCCTAAGTATGATTTTAATAATGTTTTAGAAAGAATTAAACGATTTCGTTATGATCAGCAAAAGACTTGATTTTTTTGGAATCTATTGAAATTAAACCTTTATATGATATATCAGAATTTATTCAAGCGGTAGAAGTACAAAAATTAGCGTGGAATAGGAATGATTATTCTCTTATACCTCCAACGATGTTTAAATCATTTGTTAAAAATGGAGGATGTGTTATTGGTGCTCTGGTGAAGCAAAATACGGAGTTACCTAAAGTAATTGGATATGTTATTGGCTATTTAGCAATCAATTCTGAGGGTAAACTCTATCATCACAGCCAGCAAGTTGCTGTTTTACCAGAATATCAACAATTAGGTGTAGCATACAAACTTAAACAAGCGCAAAAAGAATACGTTCAATTACACTATGATCTGGACATCATGACTTGGACAGTTGATCCACTACTATCAAAAAATGCCTTTTTGAATTATCACAAATTAGGAGCTATTGGGAGACTCTACTGGATTGATTATTATGGCACAAGAACTGATAATCTAAATTCTGGCTTAGAAACCGATAGAATAGAAGTTGAGTGGTATTTCTCTGATCCGGAATCACGATTGATTTCAGAAGTAAAAGAAAATATTCCTAATGAACTCGTTTGTTTTGATTATTCAGATAACGGTACGTATTATGAACCACAAATTCAAGGTCACCCATATATAGGGGTCTGCATACCGAGGGATTTAGTGGACTTAAAAGAAGGAAACCTTGAGTTAGCTGTAAAATTAAGAATGAATTTTAGAAAAATCGCTCTTCACTTAATTTCTAATGATTATGCAATTATTGATATCAAGAGTAAACTTAGTCCAAAATCTATTTTGATTTGGACAAATGAATTAAAAGACATTAAAAAATTGAAAATTATTCAGTAATTGAGGTCATTCCTGGATAATTACCATAACTTAAAATAATTTTATTAAACCAGGGATAAAAGCTGTTATACCATTTATTATAATTATCTGGTGTAGATGGGTAATCTTCGAAAAATTTATCTACTTCTGTTGTTCCATTTGCTAATCTTTGAAGTTTAAAGATATAATCATATCTTGGGGTCATTTTAATTGCCTTTCCAACTAACGAAAGACCACTTGGTCTCTTACCACGGTTTAAATCACCGAATTCCTTAGTTGACATAATTTTTCTTCCCAAAATGAAATCCATACCTTTAATTCTCAAATTCTGTAATGCTTCAGTAAAGATCTGTGTTTTACAATGGTTGATTCCAAAAGCATCAAATGTATCTTTATTGTATCCCCATAATTGTTTTTCAGTTACATCATTTGCTTCAACAGCATCAGATGCATGTTTACCAGCTAAATAGCCAGCCATAAGAGCGGGTCCATGTCCTTCAGCAGTAAATGGATCTACATGAAAAGCAGCATCACCGGCGGTTAAAAATCCATTTGCTACTTGGTTTAAAAGTGGATAACGGGTAGGTATGGTATAACCAGCACTATCGATTACTTCATAAGAGCCTTCTGGATAGTATTTATGCAAAACCTCTTTGTAAATTTTTCTCATATTAGAACCCTTACCTTCCATGGAAAGTTTCCAGCCAATACCTGCATTTAATTCATAAGGGCCTTTAGAGAAAAACCAAAAGTATCCAGGTTCAGGTACACGTTTGTCATACATTAGATAGATTTTTTTATGATAAGGATGATCTTCTTTCAA
>DAHXPE010000370.1 GCA_027364495.1 Candidatus Heimdallarchaeota archaeon
AATTTTTTCCTTATTATTTGCCTTAATATATGATTTAATAGCTAAAATATATTCTCCCGATTCATAGTACATTTCCGCTTCTTGAAATGCTCTTTTCTTAATTTGAATTTTTCTTATGTAGAAAATACCTCCTGTAGCACCAATCAATACCATAAAACATGCTGCACCGTATAAAAAAATAGGTGCAGGAGCTGGTTTAGTCGAAACATTGGTTAAAGTAATATTATTACTATTACCTCCTTGATCAGCAATACCAATTATTAAAGTATAATTAGTATCGGATTTGAGATTATTAATAACATAGAGATGATTAATATCTAAAGTATCATTTTTTGCCGTAAATTCGGTTTGATTTACTGCAAAATAAGTAATTGACATAGTTGCTTCCTCATTCGTTTGAAAAAAAAGTGTAATTGTCGAATCAGTTACAGATGCTTTTAAAGTGTCACTAATTATGTAGGGAGGAGTTAAGTCTTTACCAGCGTATAAAAATAATTCACCGAGACGAGTTCCAATCATTAAATCAGTGATATTATCATTATTGATATTCAATGTCGTAACTGCTGTAATTTGACTATTTGAAATTACTTCTGATTTAATTATCGTACCATTTTTCGGATTAATTACTAGTAAATTTCCGGTAATTGAAAAAGAAATCATATCAGGAATTTGATTGCCCGTGAATTCGCTTATCAAGACATGGTCAGCATATACATTATTATCAGACCAAATTTTAGAATTTGTTGTCAAATTATAAGCAGTAAATTTTCCGGTGGTATCTGAAAAATATAATGTATTATTGAATAAAAACAGTGAATTATAATCGAGATCTGTATAGTTACTTATTGGGATTTTAGTCCCTGATGCAGTATTGAAAAGAACTAATGAATGATTAAAACTAAAGGCGGCAATAGTATAATCATTTATAGCAAGAGAAATAACCTGAGATTGACCAATATCTGTTGATAGAATTTCTTTGGTAGAATTAAATACATAAATAGTTCCATTATTATTTCCAGCAACAAAATAATTATCAAAAGATTTTAAAATCGTAAAATACGTGTTATTAATTGTTAATTCTTTAATTTTATTTCCATTACTAGAATTAAACCAAAATAATTGGCCTGAATCTGAAATAGCAATACAGAGACCAGATTTTAAAATACTTAAATCAGAAACAGATGCTGAAGAAAAAGAGTGAATCCAATTCAAAGCTCCTAAAAAAGTAAAAGAAAAAATTGAACCATTTGAAAGGGCAGCGATGAAATTACAAATTGAATCTTGTTTAACTTTCCAAAGATATGAAGAATCATTCATTCCAAATGTTTTATTGGTAACTAACTTTATTTCCTGAGTAATTATATCTAAAAAATAACTTTCAATATGAGTCATGTAAGCTACAAGTATAGATGAGCCTATTTTTGTTTGGTTGAAAGTTATTATATTTAGTATTGGTTTTGATTCCTTTTCAAGAAGTAGTTTTCCTCTTAAATTAGCAAAGGAATTATTGACTGTTGATGTTTTACTCGTAATGGGTTGTGGATTAATTGATAAAGTTAAACATAAGAGGAAAATTACGAAAAAGAATATTTTTTTCAAATATTGTTCACCTTTTTAGTTTCCTATATCTTGACTTTAAGGGTTAATTACTGTAGTCTGAAAATGTATCGAAATGTAGAAAAATATAGTGAAAACAACAGCGCTTAAAATAACTTTAGTCATGATTCAAGACTTTTGTGATTAAATATTAATCAGCAATAAAAAATAGATAAAATATTTTTAAATTTTCTTTTGTATGAATCTAAAAAGTTCACGTTGAAATTTAATTTACAATATTGATGAATTTAAATTGGCATTTTGTCAAATCTGCGTTTAGATTTAGATTTTTTTTTCCTGATGTAAGAAATACTTTTAACCCGATGTACTGGAACAATATAAGGTTGTCTTAGGATCCTCATTGTTGTACCAACAAATCTTTGGGCTTTCGGCAATCCCGCTCCTTCCGCAACTTTACTATATGGCCATATTTCATTGACTGGAATATTCATTGCAGTTTTGATTACAATTACTTGCTTTTCAGTATAATCAGAATAATCTAATTGAACTTGTGAAGTATCTTGGTCAATCCCTTGTGTTATTAAATATATTTTGTCAGCTAAAGCTTGAATATTCTCAGGAATTGTAGTGGTAAATGTAATATTAGGAATAATAGAAAAATCCTTTTCCACTTCAGAACGAAACTTAGGTGATGTATTGAGATAGATTGTCTGTTCAAAAGTTACTATAATTCCAACAAATAGATTATTTTGAAGTGGAACATAATAACCAAGCATTGCTTTTCACTTTTATTTAGTAATAGATTGTTCCCAGAAATAGAAAAATAAATCCTTACAAAAATTAACAAAATTGGAATTTTTACTGTATAAAGCGTGTTGCAGACTGAGTTCACCACTATCTTTTTGCGGAAAACGGATATAAGCTTCTTTTTCTGAAATAACCATAGCAATATCTATATGTTCAATAACTCGAGTTTCAGACAGCACTTCTGGTAACCGAGAAACCTTCAGCTTATCTGACTTTTCCTCAATACGTTTAACATCAAAATCTTTTTTTTGAGCCATTAAAAGATTAGTTGAGCGTGTGACAAGTTTAGCAATGTCATAACAAAAAACTTCTGCTTGTTCAATGATTTGTTCAGCTAATGAAATAATTTCTGTCGGACCTTCAATAACAATTGATTCACTATCGGCTATTTCAGAAAAACGTTTCGTAAAAGTAACAGGAAGGACTGTAAGATCGTGATTCCTAAAAAAGGTTTGATGTTTGATCAAAAATTCTAACATAGGAAACATTCCCTCTAAAATTAAGGTACCAATCGGAGAAATTTTATATTGTCTTTCAACTAATTCGATAAGGTTATTATCTTGTAAACGTTGGAGGTGACGAAGGCTTTCTTGAGGTGAAATACTTAATTGCTTAGAAATAACCGAATTTCTATATTCCAAGCCATCTGACAAGATTTTCAGAATTTTGATTCTAATCGGTGAACTAAGTTCTCCCAAAAAATTTGCTAATTTATCAAATTCATCTGGAATTTTGTCTGAGGGTTTATCTGGCACAGTCATGTTTTCCCATAAAAATGCATAAAGGTCTTTGTTTATTAGATTGAATGTATCATTATTTAAAATTTTTCTTATTTATTAAATTGAAAGTTATTTATTTAAATCTATAGTGGAAACACTACTTTTTTTACTTTTTTACTCGAGTATTAAATAATTTATTGGTTATGATTAAAATATTAACAGAAAAATATATTATTATTCATGTAGGGAATAATGTCGGTTTCCTTGATCAATCATGAGTAAGAACATTAAACATGAAAAGAAACCGCTTCCATTTAAAGTAAAACGCTTCATCAGGCTTGTATTCCCGAGTTGTTATTTTTCACGTCTTAATAAATCTTTTGGTTTAGACACGAAAAAAGAAAAGTTATTTTTCAGAAGTTTTACGAATTTCATAATTATAACATTAATTTTACAGACATAAGAAACTAATTATGGTTATTTATCAATATTGTCAGAGGGATAAGGAATGCAAAGGCTAAAAGGAATGTTATCAGTCAGTTATACTGCAATAACAAAGAGATTAAAGTCTATAACACCGGAATCTATAGATTTTAAGATTGGCCGTGAGTTCAGATGTAGATCAGCTTATCAAATTATTTTTCCAAAAGGTATGAAAGCATTTGATGTTACTTCATACTCGGTTTCAGTAAATCATAGGGATTGGGTCGTAACAGGCCAATCGTGTGGCAAAACAAGGTTTTTATTTGTCATGGACAACTCCAGTTGCAATTATAGACGTTTCATCAAATTTGAATGATAATAAGATGTTTCAGTCAGCAATTAACTCTGTAAGTCATGGAAAGTACTTTGTTTTCGATAAAAGTCTTAATAATTTTTCAGTTTTCAAAGAGTTGGTTGAATCTCAAAAGATTTTTGTAACCGGGTTTAAAGAAAATTATGTTTTAAGTATTTGTCAATCAACGTACATTTAAAGTATTTGTCAATCAACGTACTATTAACTTTTGTCAAAAAAATTTTACATAATTCTTTCTGAATACTATTTTAATGCATTCATTACATTTTATGCTGGTATCAAATTGCAATCAAACGACCTTTTTCGTGACATACTGCATTTACTAGGAGATTCCCTAGGTGAAGTAATAAAAGAACAAAATGGAATTGAGCTCTTCAACACTATTGAAAAAATTCGTGGAGAAAGTAAAAATTTACGAGAAAATTATAATGCAGATAATTTTGAAACTATGTATAAAGTGCTCAACCAAGAAATTGAGAAATTATCAATCGAATCTGCAAGTGAAGTTTCAAGAGGTTTTACACTTTATTTAATTGTCAATAATATAGCTGAGTTAGCTTATCAAGCTATTCAATTACAAAGGGACCTTCTTAAACAAAAAGCAGAGCTTTTTGAATCCATTCAATCATTAAAAAGTCTTTATAAGACCAGAGATGAAATAGAAAACTTTTTAAGAACTCTAAAGGTAAAAATAACACTAACCCAACATCCTACTGAAGTTAGGAGAAGAACTATTTTACTAAAAGAAAAAAAGATTTATTCATTACTTCTAAACTATTATTCTGATCCAAGTGCAATTGATACTGATCATTCAACGATTAAAAACATGAACTATACATATTTGAAAAAGCAATTAACTGAGCAAATTGAATCACTTTGGTTAACTGCTGAAGTTAGACTCACTAAACCAACCTTAAAGGATGAAATAGAATCAGCAGCAGCATTTGCTAATTTTTCATTATTTGAAACTTTTAAAATTGTCTATGCTGATATTTGGAATTATTTAGAAAGCATCTACGGTGAAACAATAAAATTTTATCCAATATTACGAATAGGAAGCTGGGTGGGAGGTGATAGAGATGGAAACCCATTCGTAACGGTGGATACAACCGCTTATGCTTTAAACTACAATAAAAAAATTGTACTAAGGTATTATTTGACCCAATTAGACAATTTAATAGAACATATTTCAATTTCAAAACGACGATTACCTGATAATTGGTCTGACCTAACAGTTAATGATTTCATAAGAACATATGATTTGTTATTTAAAAATGAAAAAATTGATTTATACAAGGATGAGCCGTTTAGACAACTACTACTTATTATTAAATTGAAATTAGAACAGACTTTGATTGAAGTAGACTCCATTCAGCATTCTAAAACCAGTTATAAAAATTTCAAAGAATTAATTGATGATTTAACAATTCTACAAACTAGTTTGGATAACTTGCGTTCTTTTCAACTAGCTTCAGGACTTCTCAAAGCGTTTACTAAAGAAATTTATGTCTATAAATTAAATTGGGCACAGTTAGACATTCGTCAGCATTCAAATGTTTTCGGTAATCTTATACATGAAATTTATACTTTAATAGGCAAACCTGGATATAATTCACTCTCTAAAGATGAAAAAGTGATCTGGTTATCTCAAAGTCTGAAAGAACCAAGGATTAATTTTTATACAGAGGATCTAACGGAACAAACCCAAGATATGTGGAAACTTTTCAAATTACTAAGAAATTATTCACAGGAAAATGGGGATGAGGCATTTGGATCAATTATAATTTCTATGTGCACAGATGAAAGTGACATTTTAGAAGTCCTTCTTTGCCAATATTGGTCAGGAATTTTTGATCCAAAAATTAAAAGAAGATTTCCAAGACCTATTGTACCACTTTTTGAGACCATCGACGATTTAGAAAGATCTGTTGAAATCATGAGGTTTATTTGGAATCAGGAGACCTATAAAATTTTATTACAACAGAATGATATGTTCCAAGAGATAATGATTGGTTATTCTGATTCTGGTAAAGATGGCGGTTATTTATCCAGTCAATGGAATATTTATCTAACTCAAGAAAGACTCATTGCTTTAGCAAAAGAGAATAATGTAAAATACCTATTCTTCCATGGTCGTGGTGGAAGTGTTGGTAGAGGAGGAGTTGATATACATCAGGCAATCAACGGATTACCTCCAGAATCAGCCAAATATGGATTTAAAATAACTGAACAAGGAGAGGTTATTTCTCAAAAGTATCTACATAAAGAAATTGGTTATTCAAAACTTACTCAAATGATGGCCGGCATTTTTTCAGCTCAAACAACCTCTTTTGATATTGCAAAATCTGATAGAGCAATAGTTGAGTATCTGGCAACAGCTTCAAGAAACAAATATCGTCATCTAGTCTATGAGAATGATGATTTTGTTAATTATTTTGAAGAGGCTTCACCAATTGAATTCATAGGCTATTTAAACATTGGTTCAAGGCCAACGAAACGGAATACCTACAAAACAAGTATTGAAGATCTTCGTGCAATTCCTTGGATTTTTGCCTGGACCCAAAATAGAATGTTATTACCTGTTTGGTATGGTATGGGAACAGCCATAGCCTCCCTTCTTGGAAAAGATTTTTCCAAATTTGATTCATCTAAAGATAATTTGTTGGCTAAACTGATTCAATGGAACGATTCATGGCCATTTTTTACAAATCTAATTGAATCGATTTCAGTTCAGCTGCTTAAAGCAGATATGAACTCTGCTCGTAAGTATTCAGAATTATCATCTTATCATAACCTTTTTCAAGATCAATTTGAAGAGTATTTCTTAACCAGGAAGCTATTAAGATTAATTACCCGTGAAGAACATATTTTTGAAAAATCACCGTTTCTAAATAGGGCAATTCAAGCTAGAACACCATATATGGATCCACTAACATTAATTCAAATCAATGCGATCCAAAAATTTAGAAAAGAAAATGAAAAAGATGAATATTTGAAAATTATTCTTCTAACAATTACTGGTATAGCAGCTGGTATGAAAAACACAGGTTAAAATCATTAATGTTATAATTTTTTGGCCAGAATCAAATCAGTAGGTCCTGGTAATTGTATAAATTGAATATTAGAAAATCCTACATGCTGTAACATTAAAAAGTATTCCTCCAGATTATATAATCTTCCTACATTTGTTGTGAGGAGTACATTGATTGATCTGAACATAGATGCTTCTGATTCAGTGTTATTATTTTGTAAAATATAATCTCTAATTATTACTTTTCCACCTTTTTTGAGAGAATTAAAAACTTTTAAAAACAAATCTTCAACACCTTTCTTGCCAAGTGAATCAAGGATTTGAGACATAAACACAGCACAATATTCAGATCCTATTGGATCAGAGTCAAAATCTCCTGATACTAAGTGAATAGATGCCTTGTTATGAGTGATTTCTCTAGAAATATCCATCATTGTTTCTAAATCAAAAACAGTTATATCCAATGAAGGATATTGATTCGAAAAGGCTAATGCGAATGTTCCTGGAGCGCCTCCTAAATCGAGTAATCTTTTACAATCTGATAAATCTATTCTTTCTAGAACATCATTAACCTCTAATTGGGCACGAGCACTCATCGCCCTAGCATAATTATTAATTTGATTTTTTTCAGGAGCTAAAAATGATGCTGAAGCTAAGGGTTTTCCAGATTTTAAACTTTTATCTAAATTACCCCATACATTATATCTACTTTTATGATAAAGTGCTACGTAGCCTACATAAGAACCTTTCCCTTTTACGAGATATTTTTACTCATATTGAAAAGGGTAAAACTGCTCAAGAACTGGCTGATAAACTTCAATTAAATGCAAATGCTGTTGAACGTTTGTTAGATTCTTTAGTTAACTTAAACCTACTTCAAAAAGAGGGAATCATTTACTA
>DAHXPE010000381.1 GCA_027364495.1 Candidatus Heimdallarchaeota archaeon
ATGGCTCTGTTAGATCAATTATTTTTCCTTCAAAGTCGCAATATGAACAAACTTTTAGGACATCTTCTGGTGCTCCTTTTGTTATGAATGTTAACTCTCGATTTTGTTCTGTGGAGATAGGATTAGCATGTTCATCAAATACAATTGCACGTGAACTAGTTGTTCCTTGATCAATGGATAAAATGTAAGACATGAAAATCATCGAAAGTATTCTTAAACGGCATTTCATTTAGATAAAAGATGTTTATAATAAATTTACGGATGAAATTTTTAAAACGTTAAATCTGTAATAAATAATTTGATCTACCAGAATTAAGACTTAATTAATACTAAGTATTTTGGAGAATTAATAGCAATCAAATAGGAGTATTTTTCATATTCTAGTAGATATTCTAATAATTAGTATTTTTAAAATTAATTAACTGAAAATAAATTGACTGATGCTTTTGAAATTTCATGATGTTTTGTTTGTAAAAATTCCTTAGCTTGATTCCATTCTTCTCGTAATAAAGGCCATTGTTTATCCTTTTTTAATACATCTTTAACAAAATTATTTATTGAGTCATTGCGTGTAATCGTTTTTTTCTTAAAATCGAAGCTAATCAATCCTCCTCTTCTCATATATTGGATAGCTTTTCCAACATGAACAGAATCATATGAATAGTCAACAAAACTATTTAAATCTGCAAGAAAGGTATCTTCTAGGATTGTATCAGTTGGATAAAGGAGTAATAATAACAGCATTGTATGAATAAGTGTTGTGGTCCTATTGACATAGTTATCTGTTCGTTTCTTTGTAATAATAACCTGTTCTAATCTATATGCATAACGTTTGTAGAAAATACTTTTTACTATTTCTACTAATGTGATGTACATTATCAAAAGGATAAATAAAATTACTAAAAATGCAATAGGTGGCGAAACAAAACCAAATAATTTGCCAAAAGTAGTAAATGGTAACAGAATAGCCACAAATATTATAACAATTGAACTTATGAACAAATATTTACTTGGTAAACTCTTATAAAATGGTATTTCTCGTGTGCGAATGACAAAAATAATGAATGTTTGTGTACATAATGATTCAAGAAACCATGCTGTTTGAAAAAGTGGTGGAGATGCATGAAATACGGTTAACATTATAAAAAAGGTAAGGAAATCGAATATTGAGCTTATTGGACCGAAAAATAGCATAAAATTTTTAATAAATGAAATATCCCACCTTTTGGGTTTTTCAGTATATGTCTTATCATTTTTATCGGTTGGAATGGTTGATTGAGAAAAATCATATAATAAGTTATTTAGAAGTATTTGTACCGGAAGCATAGGTAAGAATGAAAGGAATAATGAAGCTCCAGCAACGCTAAACATATTTCCAAAATTTGAGCTGATTCCCATCATAATATATTTCATTGTGTTACCAAAAGTGTTTCTTCCTTCTATAACTCCTTCATCTAAAGCTCTCAAGCTTTTTTTCATCAAAATTATATCAGCAGACTCTTTTGCAACATCAACTGCATTATCAACTGATATTCCTATATCAGCAATCTTCATGGATGGAGCATCATTAATACCATCACCTAAAAAACCAACTACATTGCCATTATTTTTTAGAGCGTTCAAAATACGGCTTTTTTGACTAGGGCTAACTCTTGAAAAAATGTTTATTTCTTCAACTATTCGTTGAAGACCCTCGTCGCTCATTTGGTTTATTTCAGATCCAGTTATAACTCCTTTTATTTCAAAATCTAATACTTCGCAGACTTTCCTAGTTACAAGTTCATTATCTCCAGTCACGATTTTTAATTCAATACCAAGCTGTTTTAATAATTTCAATGACTCACGAGCAGTTTCTTTGGGAGGATCAAGAAAAACTACATATCCAAGAAAAACCATGTCTTTTTCATCGTTAACTGAGTATATTCTTTTTTCTTCCCTTATGTGCTTGTAAGAAACACTTAGAACTCTTAAACCATCAGCACTTAAGTCAAAATACATTTGTTCAAACTTTCGAATTAATGGCTCTGTTAGATCAATTATTTTTCCTTCAAAGTCGCAATATGAACAAACTTTTAGGACATCTTCTGGTGCTCCTTTTGTTATGAATGTTAACTCTCGATTTTGTTCTACTACAACTGAAACTCTTCTCCTTGAAAAGTCAAAAGGTATTTCATCAATTTTTTTATAGGTATTCATGTCAATTTCTGCATGCTTTAGAATTGCTTCATCAAGTGGGCTTTTCAACCCTGTCTGATAATAACTATTCAAATATGACTGTAAAAAAACCTTTTGATCATCTAAACCATCCGTATTAATGTGCTTTAATAATTTTATTTTGTTTTCTGTCAAAGTTCCTGTCTTATCGGTGCATAATACATTCATGCTTCCCAAATTTTCAATAGAAGATAGTTTTTTAACTATAACCCCCTTTTTAGACATATTAAGCGCGCCTTTGGATAAATTTACGGTGATAATCATTGGCAGAAGATCAGGAGTTAATCCAACTGCTAATGCAACGGAAAATAAAAGTGATTCAAGCAAGTCCCTTTTGTTAAGAGCATTTGCTAAGAATACAAAAATAACCAGAAAAAAAATAACCTGAATAATTAAATAACCGAAATTTTTAATTCCTCTTTCGAATTCTGTTTCAGGCTCTTTTTCAGAAAGTTTTTTAGCAATTTTTCCGTATTCTGTATTATTAGCAGTTTTCAGAACGATTCCTGTAGCACTTCCACTGACAATTGAAGTTCCCATAAAGAGACAGTTATTCCATTCAGATAAAGGGACATCAAGTGATTTGATAGGATCAAGTGACTTTTCAACTGGATAAGATTCTCCCGTTAGTGCTGACTGATTAACAAACAAATCTTTCGCGATAATAATTCGTACATCCCCAGGAACAATGTCACCAGCTGATAAGAATATTATATCTCCCGGAACTATATTTGAAAGCGGTAATTCTTTCTTGATATTGTCTCTAAGCACAGTTGTTGTAGTAGTGACTTTTTCTTTCAATAGTTGAGCCGCTTTTTCAGCTTTAGATTCCTGGAAATAATTAAAAAATATACTTAGTAATATAATAATCAGGATTATACTCGCATCTACGAAATCACTTAGTATTCCTTCTAAAATACTTGCAAGTCCTAATATAATTATAAGAGGATTTTTAAAATAGGATAGAAAACTAAGTATTGGATTTTGATTCTTTCTTTTAGAAAATTCATTGAAGCCATAAATTTTTATTAATTTTTCAACATCAGGTGTTGTAAAACCATTTATTGAAGAATTAAATTGATTAAAAACATCATTTATGGGCGAAAATAAGAGTTCTTGGGTATTTGTTGAGTTTTGCAAAGGAAATGTCTTTTCTGAGTTTGATATTGGTTGATTAGACATCAAGATTATCATCACGTTTTTTTTTGCAGGTTACTCTATGAAAT
>DAHXPE010000033.1 GCA_027364495.1 Candidatus Heimdallarchaeota archaeon
TAATTATTCCCCTCTAACTAAAAAACATAAATTTTTATGAAATTAAAATTCGGAAGTTATTTTTGACCTTCTCCTAGTTTGAAAATTTCTAATATTGCTTTTTAATTCTATTATAAGTCATATTTTCGTTTAAAATTTATTATTTACTATTTAATTTTTATTTAAAAATACTTTATAAAAGCCGACAATATTTATATATCGTTCATAAATCAAATTTTTGGCCAATTTTTAAAAATTTGTCTATTTTTTGATATCTATATTACCCCATGAATAATTTTTAGTTCATTGGAAATGAATAAAGGCCAAGTTTACCTTATTATTCTCATCAGTGACTTTGCGATCTAATTTAGAAGCTAAATCTGCAAAATGTAAGTATATATAAACAAATTATAAAAAATCAATTAACTATTTTTAAAATAATATTCTTTTTTTATTAATACAGGTGTATGATTATTAGTAATTCTGAAAATGAAAAAGGTGTCATTTATACAGCTCCTCGCAAGATTGGTGAATCGATTAATTATATTGGTAAGTTAGGTTTATTAGGTTCTGTCGGGAGTGGTAAAACTAAATTTATTAAACTTTTAGCAAATTTAGCAAATAAAAGGATTGTTTATAATTATGATGAAGCTGAAGAAGGGAATGGTACGCTTAGTGCACAGCCTTACTCCTTACCATTGATTAATAACGAACGATTACTTATTATTGATAATCCTGGACAAAATTCATTAGCTTCTATCAGAACCACCGTTGCTGGTGACTCTTATAAGGCATTAATTATTATTTTGGATGCTATTGGTAAGAATTTCTGGAATATGAGTTTACAGCAGTGTGATGATATACTCAAGAGCATTTCTTCTAAATTACCAGTCATTATTGTCTTTAATAAATATGATCTTCAAATTACTTTGCTGGGTAAGAAGTCTTTTGTTGATGATTTAGCATTACTAATAGAAAAAATTGTTTCATCCATCGAATATGGTAAGAAACTTCCCTATTTTGACCGTACAAACAATAAGGTAGAATATTTACCTTTTGATTCACAGAGTAATACATTATCCTTTACTCAACTTGAACAGGTTATTGTAAATGGTTTAGATCAATATTTCAATCTTAATCCCGTAGCAGGATTTACTAAATTAAACATTAGATTAATGGTACGCTCATTACTTCTTGGTTACTGTAATTTATTTAAAACTTATTCCGTATTACCTGAATTTAAAGAAAAATATCCTGATTTACTAATTCCCCATGATATTCAAAACACCTTATTGTATTTCAGACCAACAGCATATGAAAATAAAACTCCCTGGACAAAAATGTCGAATAATGATTTAGCTAAAGAACCGTTAATACCATTAGTATATTTTAAATATGCAAATATTGCAACAATTCTGAAAAATGATGTTATAATAACATCTGATGATCAAATAACAGAATTTATTAATAAAGCTATGAAAAAATATGATATTTGGGCACATTATTTATATAACATTACTAAAAGAGAATCCTTAGAACAGATCTTAGATGGAATAACTAAATTAACAGAAACACCTTATTTTAAAGATGATTTAAGTGAGAAAAAAAATAAAATATCCAAGGAAAATGGTTTAAATTTACCAAAATCATCTTTTCAGGCAATAAAACCCCCACCTAAACCTAAAAGACAGGAATGGGAAAATTAAAATTAGGAAAAGATATTAACTCGCTTATACAAGTTACTAACAACTACCTAACAAAGACCAATCAGTTGATCATTCATGGCAGAAGAAGAAGCAGAAACTATTATTTACATAGGAACAAAGCCTGTAAAGCAATACGCTCTTAAAGTTCTCAGCGTATTTCAAACAGCACATAAAATTACCTTGAAAGCACGTGGTAAGGCAATTATTCATGCAGTTGATGTTAACGAGGTTTTAAAAAACCGTTTTATGAAAGATCTCGTTAAAGTTGTAGATATCAAGACCAATACCGAGACCGTTACTAATGAGGAAGGCAAAAGTTCTAATATATCCTCAATTGAGATTATATTAGAAAAAATTAGATAATGGAATGAAAATTTTGAACGAATCTATAATACACACAATGGGTTTCATTGTTATGCTAATAGGGCTGGGGATTGCCTTAGCATTAGGTGGTGTAGAAGGATTTACACTAGGACCAATTGCTGCATTCGCTTACATTGGTGGATTTGTAATAGCTTTTATAGGTGCTTATTTTGCATTTGTCTACGGCCGAACTAAGAATCGGTCTAATGAAATTTGATACTTAAAGGCTGATAAATAAAATATTAAAGTAATTTTTCCTGTTTTAAATTGTTTGAACTAATTAGAGATTTTAAAGGCAACCAATCCCAAGAATAACGAATAAATGGGAATTCTTTTTTCTTAATTTGCTTTTTATATTTATTCAAAAAAGGTTTTAATTGATTATTAGGATACCCAGAGGCTAATATTCCAATTGGTAGCCCAAATTCAATTTCTAGATCCCTAATGGCTTTATCTCTAGTAACTTTGGCTAAAATAGAAGCAGCTGAAACAACTTTATAATTTATGTCAGCTTTATTCTGAGCAATAATTGTAGCTTTAACACAATGATCATCAACCATTCGTGAAAGAGATAAAGTGTCCGCGGAAAGTTTTTTTACAGATAAAACAGATGAATCATTTTTCAAAAGTGTTTTAAGATTATTTGTACAATAATCAGGTGTTGAAATAGCGTCAATGAAAATGTCGGTCGCTAATTGATTCTCAATGATTAATTTAATCATTGTTTGTAATTCCAATATGTTGAGATTACTGGTTCTACTTAACACAGCCTTATCAATATCCAAAGATGTCAAAGCAATGGTTCTACTGGTAAAATTCGTTTCTTTAATAATATCGAATAATTGTTCCCTTTTCTTAGGACTTAATTTTTTACTATCAGTAATCTCAGTCGATTCATAATATTCAAGAGTAGATTTGGTTATAGAAACCGAGCCCATGACCAAAGGTCCAATAACCGATCCCCGACCTGCTTCATCCATACCAAGATAAATTTTAGTTGATTCACTCATTAAATGACTCCAGTAGCTTCAAGGACATTAACAGCAGCCTTTCTGGTAAGACCATCACCTAAAATTGTATAACGTTCTGGTCGAATAGTATGAGCATTCATAAGCGTTTCTATTAGGATATCACGATCAATACCAAGTTCTTGAAAAGTCAATGGGTGTTTAACTGCTTGGAGTATTGAAAGAATTTTTTTCCAGTCACCGCCATGTAAATACATAGCAATAACAGTACCTAGACCAACTTGAAAACCATGAGTAGATTTGGAATTGTCAAATCGATCTTGAATAGATAAGTAATCAAGATAATGGGAAAGAAGATGTTCACTACCACTTGCAGGACGAGAATTACCAGCAATGCTCATGGCGACACCACTATTACCAAGAGCTTTGGTTACCAACCGAACACCCGGTTCAGTGTTCTGAGAAATTAAAGAAAAACCTTCTTCAACAATTCTTGCAGAAACCTGACCGAAAGTTGCAGCATATTCGTCATAATATTCACCACGAAGACGCATAGCTAATTGCCAATCTTTAACGGCTGTTAATTTTGCTATAAGGTCTCCTACACCAGAGATAAGATGTTTATAGGGACTTTTGCTGATGAGGTTCGTATCACCAACAATAGCAAGTGGAGATGAAGAAACAAAATGACCAAATTTTTTTTCTTGATCTTTAATAGCTTCACGAAGAATGAAATTAATAAAAGGAGAAGAAAATCCATCATGACTAGCGCTAGTGGGTAAAGAAATCCAGGGAATGCCAGAAAAATGTGAGACAAACTTGACAATATCCATTACCCGACCACCGCCAGCAGCAATAATAGCCTCGCCAGCAAAAGGATCTAAATTTTTGGTTTGTGTTTCTCTTTTTTGTGCAAAAATCTCCTGCAAAGTGTCAATTTCTTCTTCATAAGATTTTCGACCCAATTCAACTGGATTAATTTCTAAATTGGAAACAGGCTCGAGAAGAGGAATAATGGATTTATCACGAATGTTTTTAGTTTCTGAACCACCAGAAACAATCCAAACTTTGTGGAGACCGAGTTCAGAACAGGTTTCAGGAAGTTTTTTAATAGCACCAGTACCATATATAATTTTACGAGCAACAGAAACAGAAATAACATTTGGATGAGCGAGGGTCAAGGTAATCAATGGCAAAAAAAATTTTTACAACATTTATAAGTCATTAAGGATAATTAATTAATAAATAAAAGAAAAATATTAATTTTACGTAAAATAGAATCCCTAGGTTTAGTCAATAAATTATGATTGACTTTCATAAATTATCAAAAAAGAGTTAATTCCAGATTTTTCAACTCACAGCGTTCTTAAAGAGGAAGAATTATTAGAGTAATTAGGAAAAAACTAAATTATTTAAAAAAAAATTCTCTCCTAAAGGAATTTCATAATAGCATGGTATCTTATAACTAGATACAGTTAATAATATCATTTTGAAGAATCTAGAAGGAGGATGAAATATATTATAGGACAAATAACTTGAAAGGAAAAGTTTAATAAATTAAAAAGAGTAAAAAATCTTCATTTACAAAAAAGAATTAAAATTCTCTAGTTTGAAAAGTATTTTTTTATTAATTCTGATCTAATCAAATATTAGATAAATATAGAAATCTAAGTTGAAATATAACTATGGTTCAAATTGCCAAAGAAATAGAAAAAATGTTCAAAATAGCCTTAATAGGAGATAAAGACGTTGGAAAAACAGCAATAAGAATAAATTTCTGGGAAAAAAATTTAAAGAAATTACTCTGGTGATGGTTGTAGCAGATTTCAGCACAAAGACAATAGTTTTAGAAAAAAACTTAAAAAAATACCAGTACCATTTCAGACATGGGATCTAGCGGGACAAACAAAATTTGAAAAAATAAGACAATTATTTTGCGAAAAAAGTCAAGAGTTGATATTTGTATTTGATCTATCAAGGTTGGACAGTCCTACCTAGTTAAATCAACTATAAAGAAATGTAGTAAGAGAAATATATGAAAAAATGGAATTGAATGATTAAAGAATCTATCTTTCAATATGTACTAAGTCTTTATCTATTGTATCCGCGTAGCATACTATACTTTTGTTGTTAGTCAAAAAAAATTTGAGAAGTGGGAGCGCCCGAATTTGAATCGGGGCCAAAAGGTTGCTTCGTCTCAGAACCTAAATTCTGAGTTGATTCTGGAGCCTTCCACGCTGCCTGGCTACGCCACGCTCCCAATATTACAAAATAATTTAAAGCCACCGACGAGATTTGAACTCGCGACCTTTGCCTTACCAAGGCAACGCTATACCGACTAAGCTACGGTGGCATCACGATTTATTTTCTGAATCCTTAGAAAATAAAATCTTTCATTTCTTTAATAGAGATAAAAACGATCTCTATTATACAAAGGATGTTTGGATTAGTTTTTATTGAGCGATTTATTGCGCTTGTTCTAATTTTTTTTTTTAATTTTATAAAAATTAGTATTTTAGTCTTCTTGACATTATTTCTCTCTTCAATTTGACATTATTTCTCTCTTCAATTTATCAATAGAAAATTTTGTATTAAACCACTATACTTTAAATTCACCTTTTTTTATCCCATAAATATCATTACTTGTCATTTGATCTTTTAGTAGTAAATTTTAATCCTCGTAAGTCTTTCCTCTTCATCCTTAATTTCTACTTATCTTACTTATTATTCTTTGATTATGTTGTCGTATTCTCGATTTTTTATGGGTCCATTCACCAATTTTCTAATAATGTTTTTAAAAAGGTTTTTACTCTTCAGTTTTGATTTCCTTGGCTCACTGATAATCTTATTTTCTATGATCGTTTCTGCTATTTTTTACAGAGGTTCGTCTGAGCAATTTTCAATCCATTTCATCATTTTATTTCTGAATTAGGTTTTAATGGCGTTTCAGATTTTGATTAGCCTTTTAATGGTTAAATTTTTAGAAGTGGTTTATTTTTAGGTCTAATCATATTTGAATTAGTCGATTTCATTACATCCAAGCTTTCTACTATTTCTAGTATTTGTGCAAATAAAATATAGAAGTTCCAATAGAAAACATTATCCTGTTTGGCATTCCGAATATATTAAGACTCTTATATATTCGTCCTACAAATATCACATAGCCACTGTCTCCATTTACGGTTCAAAATGCTGAATAATTTGTCACAAGCAATATTACTCCATTTTGTATTTCGTTACGTTAGTCCCGCTGGACGTAAATTAAATGTCAAAACAGATATCGGTAAATTAGTTGGAACCCACAGCTATTTTAAATGTTGTTTTGAAGTCTAAATTTTCCAAACTAAATCGATAGTTGCATTAATCTCTCTGATAATATGTAATCCTTCAGTTTTTACCATTTTTAGAGACATTTTTGGTTTGTTCATGTTCTTCTTGCTGTAATTTGTCCACTTGAGCTTTCATTCGATCAAAAGTTTAGTTCCAAAATTCTCTATATTCTTCTATCCAAGAAGCAGCTTCTTTCAAGGGTTTTCCATCCAATTTTGAAGGACGCCATTGTCTATTTCGACCTCTAGTTATGAGTCCAGCCCTCTCCAAGATTTTCAAATGCTTAGTTATTGCTGGTAAACTCATATCAAAAGGTTCAGCCAGCTCTGAAACATTAATTTCCCCTTTTCTAAGTTTTTCAAGTATTTTCCTCCGCGTTGGATTAGCTAATGCCATAAAAGTTAAACTCAAGCTGTCGAATTCTTGATTTTGCTGATTCATACTATCATTTTCTATTTAACTTTCAAGTTAATATACCTTTTAGTTAAATAACTGCATGATAAACAGTTAAAAAAAGGATTTTTTTTAAAAAAAAAAGA
>DAHXPE010000410.1 GCA_027364495.1 Candidatus Heimdallarchaeota archaeon
CTGTATAACGTGTGTATAGTTTATCACCACAGAATGGTTTAATTACTGAAAGAAGAATCTTTGGCTCTTTAACTTATTTATATCAAAATAATATGGTATGTGGTGTTATGGAGGATGGATTAACGGCTAGAGTAGAACCAGAATATTAGATAATGCTTTGAAAAATGAATTTACAAGAGAAAGGGATCTTATAGGAAGACCTATGAAAAATATTGTATTGGTATCAATAGATGGATTAGAAGAAGACAATGAATTAGAGTTTTGGATTAAAAAATGCATAGATTTTGGGTCCTCAATGCCACCGAAAGAAAAAAAAGTAAAAAAGAGAACTTCAAAACCAAAAACCAAAAGGACTGTATTATAGAATTCTAGGTTAAATCAAATGAACAGAGTAAAGAATTTTGAAGATTTTGATTTATTTATCAAACAATTAGATGATATGCCTATTTTTAAGAACCTTTTAGAGAAATATGCTATTGAAAAGCCTTTTAAGGGATTAAAAGTAATTATTGCTCATGTCCTTGTTCCTAATACTCTACCTCTAATTGCTACGATAAAAGCTGGTGGAGCTGAGATTACTGTTATACCCAGTTCACCAGCTACTAACAAAGATGTTATTAGAATACTAGATGCAGTCGGTTTATCAATTAATTTTGATCTTAAAACTGCAAGTGAATTTGATTATGCATTAGATGTTGGCGGGATCTTTTCTAATGCCTTACCAAAATATGGTGTTATAGAAGTAACTCGGTCAGGGGTTCATAAATATCTACCTCGAAAAGAAGATATTGTAATAATAAGCGCAGATGATTCTAAATGTAAAATTCTTGAAACATTTATCGGCAATCCTCAATCTACCTTATTAGCTATTAAAAAATTCATTGGTGAACCAGAAATAATTCTGAAAGACAAGACTTTAGCGGTGTTGGGGTTTGGTAAAATTGGGCGAGGCATTTCTAGATTATTTAAGTCTTATTGTTCAATATTGGTTTGTGATATCAATGACGAAGCCTTAGCTAAAGCGAGTAAACTAGGTTTTAAAACTGTTAAAATTACAAATAACAAAGAATTAAATTTCGAATCAATTAATAAAGTTGATTTTGTTATTTCTTGTACAGGTTTTGCTAATACTGTTTCAGACAATTTTAATAAACTAACTCATCCAACATTGATTAATTTAGGTAATTTTGATGAATTTGGAACTGATTATTCAGCTAAAGAAGTTTTTATCTCGAAAGACAGACCTTTTAATTTTAATAATGATCCTCCCACAGCTAATAAATATATTGATCCTATATTAGCTTCGGAAGTCGAAGCATTAAGATTTATGGTTGAAAACGATCTTGAAAAAGGTTTAAAAGATAAGGAAATAAAAGGAAGTTGAAGAGTCCTTATACAGACGATTTACTACTGAAATTGCTAACATATTCTACTGGAAACAGTTCTATGGAATTATTTGAAGTTTATTGGAATAAATTCCTTATCTTTTAATCCTTTTTTGTATTTTTTTTCTCTACTTTTTTAACCTACATCCGACTAATTCAATAAATTTATAAAGTTTAATGGCAGTAGTTGTGAATTGTTTTATTGACAATTTTGTATCCGTGGTCAAAGCCACAATTGGTTATAATCGTCACAATTCACTAGCACATTTTCATTTGTACGTGATCTAAGTCACAAAAAGTTTACGTGCTTTTTTAGCTACTGCAAGAATTTCTTAACTGAAGGTCTTATAAGGATTTTTTAAGTATAGAATATGCAAATTTAATATCTATTTGGTATAAATGGTCATTATTATGTCATTTTGAAAAAAAATAACAGATTGGCGAAAAAGATCACTCGTTAGAGTGATCTTCTCAAACTTTCCTATTTTTTTTCTCACCTTTTCATCAAAACGCAATGTTAGTACTAAGGTCTTTGATAAAAACATCGTAATTTCGATCGCGAAGCTGTTCTGCGATCTCTCGAACACTTTTTGTATTCAAAATTGTTTTTACTTTTTTGTAGGTCCTTTTCTGAAACTTTTCCTCTTTGTACGACTGTTTAGAGCGCAGAATTATATAGGTTATTTCAGCCAAGTTTCGTCCGATAGCCGTCCATACCATTTTTCCTTTTCCTTTCCCTTTTCGCGCAAATAACAGTTTAGCTTTACGTCCTAACCTTTGCTTAGGTGACATGGATGCTACTTTTGCAGACTGAACAAAAGCTTTTCGCAGATACTTTGAACCGCGTTTAGTGATCTTTCCTATATGAACGACATTAGCAGATCGTTGAACACTCGGAACTAGTCCTGTAAAACTAGCAAATTTTTTAGCTGATGAAAAATTAGTAGTTGGATGTATTTCAGCTAAAATTTAAGGACCTGTTTCTTCACCTATGCCAGGAATACTTGTAACGAGATTCATCTGTTCTGTAAACACTTCATCATTGGTTACTAAATGTTTTATCCTTTCTTCTAAATTGTCCAAGAAATAGTTCAACTGTTTTAATTGAGCTAGTTCAAATAAAATTTCTAAACGGTCATTTTCAGAGAGATTTTTGTCTACACTGTGTTCAATTAAAAAATTTAACTCATCTTGGCTTTCAGAAAGAAATTTAATTTGTCTTGTCAAAATATTTCTTTCATTAGATGTGGCTGTCTCTCTAAGTGTTTGCAATTCAGTTATTTTTTCATCCCAAGTTTTTCCTTCAGCTAGTGTTTCAT
>DAHXPE010000413.1 GCA_027364495.1 Candidatus Heimdallarchaeota archaeon
TTTTGAAAGCAAATTTTCCAAATAATCTAACTTTGAACTTCCTGCTTTAGCAGTTGCAACAAGTAATGCCAACTCCGTGGGATCTCCAAAAGTCTTAAAAGGCTCAGTAGGTGAAATAAAATCTAAAGTTGCCTCATTAACTAATGTACTTGCAATTAAACTCATATTCAAATCTGAATAAACTTTAAGATCTGGAGTTGCTATTTTTCCCGTTTGTACATCCATAATATCCCCATTATTCATATAACCTGAACCAGTAAAATTGTATGTATGGTCCATTGTCCATAATGTCTTTACAGTCATTTCGTTCTTGGTAAGAGTTCCAGTTTTATCAGTACAAATCGTAGTAGTAGAACCTAATACTTCTACGGCTGGTAATTTTCTAATGAGAGATTTTTTATTCGCTAATTTAGTAACACCAATTGCTAAGGTCAAGGTAAGAACGGCAGGCAATCCCTCTGGTACTGCAGCAACTGCTAATCCTATTGCTAGTATAAATAAATCTGTAAAAGAAATATGTGGTAAAAAAAAGTATCCAAATGTAACTATCAGTGCTGATAGTATCACCACTCCAACAGTTAGTTGCTTAGCCAGGTGGTCAAGTCTCTTTTGTAAAGGTGTTTCATCAGGTGAGATTTCTATTAAAGAAGTAGCAATTTTACCAAGTTCAGTATGTATACCCGTAGCTACCACAACACCAGTTCCAGAACCATTCACGACTGTTGATCCTTTGTAAAGCATATTTATTCTATCAGCTAAGGCTGTTTTTCTAGGTAGTTTAAGATTTCTCTTCTTTACTGCTGAAGATTCACCGGTTAATGATGATTCGTTTATCCGTAACTCATAGCTATGAAGAACGCGAATGTCGGCAGGAATTAATTCTCCAGCTTCTAATACTATAATGTCACCAGGTACTAATTCCATAGATGGAATTTTGATTTTTATATTATCCCTGACAACAACAACCTCACTCACAGCCATTTTTTTCAGTGAATTGATCGCCTTTTCAGCTGAAATCTCTTGATAAAAACCTAAAAACGCATTTAGAAATACTACAATGCCAATTGCGACAACATCTACAAGATTTTCAGGATTATCAATACTAAGAACTGCGGAAATTAATCCTGCTAATATTAAAATAATTACTAAAAGATCTTTAAATTGCAAAATAAAAACAGTCAGGTAATTAATTTCTTTACCTTCTGGAAGTTGATTAAAACCAAATTTTTGTAATCTACTTTCAAATTCAGTTTGTGAAAGGCCTTGACTGGATGTAGTAAAATTTTCTAAAACTTCATCAGAATCCAGTGCATGTGCTAATAATTCACTCATAATATTCCTTTTCCGGCTTCATTAATATCTTGAATTGATACTTGTTGATTAATCATATGAGTAGCAACATTTTGAAAATAAGTTTCCATAGTTTCCCTAACAGGATGACCTTTTATTATCTGTAACTCATCCAAACTTTCAAGCATAAGTTTTATCCAGCGGTTCCGTTCCTTTAGACCAATTTTGAAAGGTGAATGTCTTTTTCTCATCATAGATTGACCTCTTAAAGGAGAATAATCATCGGGGCCACCAAAAATCTTTCTAAGAAAAAGATAAAGATTACGTTTAGGTTCATCAAAGCCCGAATGAAACATATGACTCAATATATCATCTGTTGCCATTTTATCATAAAAAATATTGACTAATTTTGAAAAAAAGTCGTCACCATTCACTAAATTATAAATATTTTGATTAGGTATGATCAATAAAATAATAATTCCTAAAATTTTGATAATTTAATTCACTTGAGCTTGTTTTATATAGAATATAAATAGGTATCAATAATTTTAGATTAAGATGTTTCCTTCCTAATGATATAAATTCAATTATAAAGGAAAAATTTCATTATTAGTTCGACTCATCGGACTTGAAATAGCGTTATGACAATTAAATTAAACTCAACAAACTTATTAAACTCAATAAAATTAATTTATTTAGAAAAATCAAGATATTTCTTCAAATTTAAGTTTAAAATTTTAAATCGATTAAAAAATGAGTATTTAATAAATCATTTGAACAGGTTCAGATTTGTCTATTGACTTTTCTTCAAAAATTTGTTGCCCACGATCAAATGCTCTATGATTCAAGGGAATTAATTTTTCTTTTGACTTAAATTGATCAGCTATGGCTTTTTTAACTGACGTAGGATTAATATTCATTATTTTACTTATGAATCCAAGAACAATTATATTTGCTACCACTTTGTTACCTAATATTTCAGCCTCTTTAGTGAAATTGATCTCAAATATCTTTAACCGCTTATTTTTACGATATGGGTTGAGATCAATTTTTTTAAGTAAATCAGGATCTAAAATTAAATATTCAGCTCCATTTAAATGATGCGCCATTTTTCTAAATGATTCCTCTGACAACGTGACTAAAATGTACGGATCATTGATTGTTTTAGGATAATGAATTGTTTTATTTGAAAGTATCACTTCTGAATAGGCCAATCCTCCACGAGATTCAGGGCCATAATTTTGGCTTTGAGTGGCATTTATACCTTCATAGAGAATACTAGCCTGAGCTAAAATTGTTCCAGATGTAACTAAACCTTGTCCACCCATACCAGCAAGTAATATTTCATATCTAAATGGTTTTTTAATGGTTTTTTCCGAATAAATAGCTTCTTGAGTTTTGTTTGGTTCAATTTTCGTTATTTTTTCACTAATAACTTTTTCACGTAATATTGCAAGTGTATGAGTATATTCGGGTCTAATTACTTCTACGAATTCACCACAGATTATTTCTTTAGAATAATCCAGGAATGCTTCATGTAATGGAGTTTTATCTTTAATTTTAGCAATAGAACGGAGCTGCTCAGCCATTTCTTTGACAACTTTCATATTGTTTAAGGTACCATAATAAGTCGGGCATGGAGAGATAATTTCAATAAAAGCAAATCCAGGATGAAGAACAGCTTTTTTAATAGAAGCAATTATTTCTTTAGTGTGAATAGCGACATATCTAGAAACATATGTCGCACCAGCTGTTCCAGTCAAGCTTGCTAAGTTAAATGGATGTTCAACAACATTACCATAAGGAGTGGTTGTTGTAAAACTATTTTCAGGTGTGGTAGGTCCAAATTGTCCACCAGTCATTCCATAGTTATGATTATTGACACATATAACAGTAATATCAATGTTACGGCGTGCTGCATGGATTATATGATTACCACCTATTGCAAATAAATCACCATCACCCGAAAAAACAATTACCTTTAATTTGGGATTGGACATTTTTATACCAATTGCTGCAGGAATTGATCTACCATGAGTCGAATGAAATCCATCAGTATTAAAATAACCAGATCCACGGCCTGAACAACCAATTCCAGAAACAACTACCACGTCTTGTTTGGTTAAATGTCCTTCATCAACCAACTCCTTAATAGCTCTAGCTGTTAATTGAATTTCCGAACCAATCATACACCCAGGGCAAAAAATCCATGGAAGGCGATCTGTTCTAATATATTCGGCTACTGGATGTTGGTTTAATATTTCAAGTGCAAAATTATTGTGATTCATTATTATTACTTTCCATTGATTTCCATTAGTTTGTTAACTATTTCTTCTATTTGAAATGGTTCACTTCTCGGTTCCGCTAAACAATAAATCTCGCAAGTACTTTTTCTCAATACTCGTTCAACTTCTTTTGTTATTTGCCCTGTATTAAGTTCCACAACCAGGACTTTATCGACTTTGGATGCGAGTTTAATAATTTCTTTTTCAGGAAATGGCCACAGTGTCTTGAAACGAAATAATCCAACCTTGATACCTTGTATACGAGCAATTTCAATTGCTTCTTCTGAGCACCGAGCTGAAATGCCAAATGAAATTATTCCTATTTTCGCATCACTAAGATTAAATTCTTCATAATCAGTAATGTCATCGAGATTACTGAGGATTTTGTTTTTAAGTCTCAATACTAGTTCAGGATGCCTTGAAGCATTCATATCAGGATATCCATAGTAATTGTGGGTCAAACCAGTAGCAAAAACATTGTACCCCTCACCAAAGTTAGCAATATGTGGAATGAGATTTTCATCAGGCTCATAAGGCAAATAATCCTTTGGTTTGCTAGTTGGCTTAGCTCGTGTGACAATATCCAAAGTATCGGGATCAGAAACAATAACAGCTTCCTTTAAATGACCAATTTTTTCATCTGAAAGAATAATCACGGGGACACGATATTTTTCAGCTAAATTAAATGCTCGAATGGTTAAATCATACATTTCTTGAGCAGAATAAGGGACTAGTGCAATAACTTCAACATCACCATGATATGCATAGCGTGCTTGGTAGAGATCAGCCTGACCCACAGAGGTAGGTTGACCAGTAGAAGGAGCTGCACGCATGACGTTCACGACAACAAAAGGTGACTCAGTCATAATACCAAGACCAATTCCTTCAGTCATGAGACTGAAACCAGGACCAGATGTTGCAGTCATTGCTTTTTTTCCTGTAAAACCAGCTCCGACACAGGCTGTTACAGATGCAATTTCATCTTCCATTTGAATAAAAGAGCCATCAGTAAATTCAAATAATCTTTTAGAAAGGTGTTCAGCTATTTCTGAACTGGGAGTAATAGGGTAACCAAAATAAGAACGCATTCCAGCAGCTAAGGCTCCTTCAGCACAAGCGTGGTTACCATCCCAAAATTCAACTCTTAAATTAGCAGAGGGTTTATTTAATTTTAAGGTCATAATAATATCTATGTCTCCTTAATTTCATTGTCTTCACCTAAGAAAATAGCCATTTCAGGACAAATACGTTCACAGTAACGACATTGTTTACAATCAGCTTCCTTGTCATCAAGAACATGGGGATAATGATAAGATTTAGTATTTAGATCGTCTACCATTTCTAAAATTTTTTCTGGACAGAAATGAACACAGAGTTCACATCCTTTACAGAGTTGAGATTGAATAATAATAGTAGTAGCGTCACCGGTAATTTCAGCAATGCTTTTTTTGCTAATCATGGGAACCCGATAGGTGTAAATTTCATTTGTTTTCAATTTTATTTTCATAGACATACTAAAATACCTCAACTATTGGATTTCAGGAGAAACTTCTTTTTTGATGCTAAAAATACCTGTTGGAATTTTAATACTATGAAAATTTAAGCCTAATTCGTTTTCAGGGATACCTAAAGCAATAGCAAGAAGTTCAAAAATATGATAAGCCGGAACAAGATTTTTACGGCCTGATTTTCTATTGCTAAGACGTTGCTGAACATCAAAACTGTTGAAACAGGTAGGACAGATAAAAGCAATTCCATTAGCACGTGTTAAATCTATTTGTTCAAGTTTCTTATTAACCATAGATAAAGCAATATCATTATCAATGAATCTTAGACCAGCTCCACAACAGTCGTTTTGGGAAGGATAAGGGAGAACAGTAGAATTAAGTAGGTCTTCAAGAATTAACGTCAAGTTAAGAGGTTCATTAGGATCATCAGTTTGCATAACCTCGTGTGGTTTAGAATAGTGGCATCCAACATGTGTAGCAAACTTAAAGTCATCTAATGGACGAACAATCATTGATTTAATTTTAGCATAATCAAGATAATTAGTAAAAAATTCCATAATATGCATGATTTTAGTTTTACCTGTCCATTCACGACCAACTGAAGATTTCAGGTTTTTATTAACCTTATCACGAAGAGTTTTATCGTTTGTCAAATAATAATTGGTGAGTTTAAGCGTCTCGAAACAACCACTACAGGCAGAAACAATATTAAGCCCAGCTTGTTCGGCAAGAGTAAGGTTACGAGCACCTAAAGTAAGCCAGGTTATAAAATCAAAACCCTGCATACCATTAGGATCAGGACAGCAGGAAAAACCTAAATCCTGAAATTCAATACCTAATTTATTGAAAACTTTTCGTACTGCAAGTTCAATAAAAGGTAATCTATAAGGAATAGTGCAGCCCCAAAACATTGCAAATTTAAAATCCTTCTCTAATAAAATGCTCATTCCATTTCCTCCATAGTAATTAATCCTTCTAACCTTTTCGAGAATTCAGTTTTTTCTAATATCTTGTCTATTTCAAGTAAATCTGGCTTTGGAAGGTCTGGTAAACCCATCTGAAACCTTCTATCTATTATACTTTGAGATATCGTTGCTGTTGTTCCAGTCCTCATTGACTCAGCTTCTTTAATTATTCCTTCTGGAACATAGAATTTTTTTTCAACAGCCCAGTTTCTAAGTTTATAAAAAATCTTTGTAATATCAACATCTTGTGGACATTTAGCCTCACAAGTTAAACAACTTGAACAGAGCCAAAAAGCCGGTCTACCATGATAAACTGGTATAGATTTATTTTGAAATAGAGATCTTGCTATATTGGCTGGTTTAAAATCTGGATATACCTTAAAAACTGGACATCCACTAACACAGGTGTTACATTGGAAACATCTTTGAGTTTTTTGATTTATTTCATCTATAATAGGATCTGTTATAGGTAAGCTCATAATCACACCTCTAATTTCCCAACGGTTAGTACTTTTGCCGAAAGAATGTTTTCTTTTTGTTCTTTCAGTACATTAGCCATCTTATTCATTAAATTTTGAAATTTTTTACCTTCAGTAGCTGAAATCCATTCAATTTCAAATCTGCTTTGGTCAATATTATTCTTGGTCATCCATTTACGAATTTTAGCCTCTCTTTTACTAGCAAATTTATTACCCGTATCATAATGACAATCAGCAAGTCTACAACCTGTCAACAATACAGCTCCAGCACCTTTTCTAAATGCTGTAAAAATGAATTCTTGATCAACTCTACCAGAACACATTGTTCGAATAACACGAACGTTTGGAGCATATTGCATCCTACCAACACCAGCTGTATCAGATCCAGCATAACTACACCAATTACAAGCAAAGGTTATTATTTTCTCTTCTGGTTGATCACGAAGAATAACATCCATCTGGTTCAAAATCATTGTATCTGTAAAGTGATTCATGGTAATAGAATCTTCTGGACAGTCCGCAGCACAGGTCCCACATCCTTTGCATAAAGCAGAATTAACAACTGCTGGAGTTTTAGCTTTTTTATCTTCAATAGAAATAGCATTATATGGACAACGAGTAAGACATATTCCACATGCTGTACAAGTTGAGGGATCTATATAAGAGTATAATGGATCAACTTCAAATTCTCCCTTTGACATTAATCTCATGGCACGGGCAGCTGCTGCACTGGCCTGTGTTACGGTGTCCTTTATATCTTTAGGAGACTCAGCTCCACCAACAATGAATACTCCATCATTAGCGGTATCAACAGGCTTTAATTTTGGATGTGCTTCTACTAGAAATCCATCAGTGTCAACTGACAAAGGTAAGCCCTTGATTGAAGTATGAGGACCATCAACACCAATACTTAAAATGACTAAGTCAAATTCAGGATTGTATGGTTCGCCGTTAAGCTCAGATTCAATAGAAACATTTTTATTAATTGGATTTTCAAATAAGGCACTTGGTCGAGCGTTGACAAATTTAGTTCCAGCAAGTCTAGAACGAAGATAGAGATCTTCAAAACCTTTTCCAAAAGCTCTGATATCAATATAAAAGACGGAAATTTCAACATCTGGATAATGATCCTTAATTAAAAGAGTATCTTTGATGGTTTCCATACAGCAGATATTAGAGCAATATGTGTTATAGTGAACATTACGTGAACCAACACATTGAATAAAAGCTACCTTTTTAGGATGAGCAAGGTCAGATGGTCTTAAAAATTCCCCTTCGGTAGGTCCAGCTGCGTTGATAATTCGTTCAAACTCCAAAGTTGTAATAACATTTTTAATACGTCCCCAGCCGTACTCGGTTACTCTAGATGCATCAAAAGGCTTGAAACCAGTGGCTATAATAATAGTTCCAACCTTAAATGAGGAATAAGTAATTTTATCCTGAAAAATTATTGCTTTTTTATCACAGGCATCAGCACATTTACCACAGACAATCGGTTGTTCACCTTTATTTAAACAAGCTTTCTCATCTATGGTATAAATAGGAGGAACCGCTTGAGGAAATGACAGATAAATTGCCTTTCGATAACCTAAATTTTGATCAACTTCGCTAGGAACCTGAACCGGACAAACAGGTTCACACTCACCACAAGCTGTACAGTCGGTATTCACGTATCTGGCTTTGTGCTTGATTGTAACTTCATAACTACCAACAAAACCGGATATAGATTCGACTTCTGCATAGGAAAGTAATTCAATATTATTATTATTTTTTACATCATTCATTTTTGGCCCTAAGATACAAATCGAACAATCTATTGTTGGAAAAGTCTTATCAATGATTGCCATTATGCCACCAATGGTTGGTTTTTGCTCAACTAAATAAACCTTATAACCTGCATCGGCTAGATCTAAAGATGCCTGGATACCTCCAACACCTCCTCCAATTACCAAAGTTGATTTCTCCATTGGCACTTTTATAGTATCTAGAGGTTTGTCCAAATCAACCTTTCTAATTGCCATCTCCGTTATCTCCGATGCTTTTAGCGTAGCTTCATCAGGAGCAGCTTGATGTACCCAAGAACAATGTTCGCGAATGTTGGCCATCTCAACTTGATAACGGTTTAACCCACAGTCTTCAGCACAATTGGCAAAAGTTTCGCCATGTAATCGAGGCGAACAACTCGCTACCACAAAAGAATCAAGCTTTTTTTCTTTAACTGCCTGCAGTATTGATCTTTGTCCCTGTTCTGAGCAAGTATACTTATTTGTTTCTGCGTAAGCAACTCCTGGTACTTGGCGAACATTTTCTGCAACTTTTTCGATATCGACCACTCCGCCAATATTTTTACCACAGCTACAAATGAAAACCCCAATTCTTTTTTCTTTTGGATCTGGATTTATTTTTTCCATCTTCATCAACTTTTTGGGCCTTTTTAAACCTTCATTTCTTCATTAGGAATAATGTGTCAAACTTCTTTATTCAAGTTCTTCACTTAGTTTAGCCTAACGAGCAAAATGATAATTTTTTTGAAATCAGTTAATTTAGGCGTGGATATTTTAACACCGATTTTGAAAATAGCTTTAAATAATCCTGATTGACAAAAACTTTTTAAAAGTTTCTTTAAGCATTTAGTTCCCTATTTATTAATATAAAAGATAAATTATATTTTATTGGGCAAACCTAATATAAAATTTCCATTTTTGCTTTTTTAAACTAGCAAAATTACTGTTTTTCGAAAGAGAAGATTTAGGTTTTGAATTTTAATTGGAAAGTAGAAACTCAAGGATTGGCATCCATTTTTCATTTGCTTCTTTTATATCCTAGTAGATAAAGAGTGATTTTTATTCCTTTGGTTTATAGAAATTTTTAGTTCACACTATAGCTTATTTGAACAAATAAAGTGATTTTTAATAAAATATTTTGTTTACTATTTCAAGGAAGTTATATTTTTTATCTGGTTTCACGAATAACATTTTCCCCTCTGGTCAGGTAAACTTTATTAATAAGGGCTTTAAATCCACCTTTTCTCTAAATGGATAATTTTAAGTGATAAAATTCAATATAGTGAATTCAGGCAAACATTTTTATAATTCAAAAGAATGAATATAGAAAATAAATAAATATACATCTAAAACCCTTAGTATATGATGAATAATAAGTTTTTTAGCTTAATTTTGATAATTTATGTTGTTTTAAGCTTTGGATTTATTAACATTAACATTTTTTCTAAGAGAACCTAGGTTAGTATAACAAATCAAAAATAGAAGAGTTGTGATTAATGTTAGCCGAAAAAATCGATTATGAACCAGATCAAGAGAAGTTACGAAAACATCGTGAGTGGATTGTAAAGCTCGAAAATGCTTTAGACAAATATGATGATCATGGAATCAAAGATTTTGTTCTAAATGGTAAACCTTCCATTGCCTTTTCTGATGAAAAAAAATTTATTGAATTTGAAAATAACTCAATCATTAAACTTGATATGCTTTTACCAGAAGAGGAAAAGAAAAAGATCTTTAGTGAATGTAGCTGTACCTACCCAAAAGAAAAATTAAAAAAAATCAAACAGGCTTTTGCTGAAACTAAAGATATTAAATTAGCACATCAAATGCTTCAAGATCAGTTTGAAAAAGACATTGAGGATTTCCCTTTTAAGGAAGACATGATTGCCAACAATTGGGGTCTAGCTGGAATTCTTGATCATGATAAAATAATCATAACTAAAATACCTAAATATCCGGAAATTTATTTTTCTACTGAAGATATGGATGAAAAACGCTATTCTTATTGTCACTGTGGTCGAGTTCGAAAGCAAATTCGTGAACAGAAGCAAGCATTTTCTGATAGTTATTGTTATTGTGGTGCTGGTTATTATAAGGCAATTTGGAGTGAAATTCTAGGAAAGGATATAAAAATAGATGTTATTGAAACAGTTTTGAAAGGATCAACCATTTGTAAGTTTGTTTTATTATTATAAAAAAAGGAGTAATGAAAAATGATGAATACAATAGTAGAATTAAGATTTGTCGAAACAAATGATATTCCAGAAGCTTCTGAATTTGTTTTAATGGCACTTAATGATATGGGCATGCAAAATGATTGTATAGATCTATTAGGTAGTGAATTTACTGATCGATTACAAAGATTTCCAAAAAACATTCTTCTAGCATTTGATAAATCAAATAATGATACCATAATAGGATTTTTAGAAATTGATCCAGATAAATCTACACCTGGTCATATCGTAATTAAAAACTTGTATGTATTACCAGCATATAGAAAACAAGGAATAGCAACAAGTTTAGTCAATAAAATGATAGAACAAAAATGTTCTGTTGGCGATGAATTACATGTAGAAGTGTCTAACGAAAACGACAAGAGATATTGGGAAAAACTACAGTTTAAAACTAAAACCATGGTTCTAAGTTTGAAAAAACAATAATTTTTTTGTAACTAAAACTTTTTTCTAAATGCCAAATATTTATTTATAATCCATGGTAAAATCTCTAAACCAAAAATTAGTTCTTAAATAAGCCTGATATTTAGCTTGAAGTAATTTAATTATCTCTCTTTCATTTTTTAGATATATTGGTGGATTAGTTTCTTTAGGAGGATGAAACGTAACTAAAGGTATCTTTTCAGTTTTTTTCTTTTTTAATTCACAAATTTTTGCTTTGGCGGTTTGTAATGATCCAAGTTCATCAACAAGTCCATTTTCTTTTGCTTGAGTTCCAAGATAGACTCTACCACCTGCTATTTCTCGTATTTCTTCTATTGTTTTCTTTCTATTCTCAGCTACATATTCTAAAAATGATTGGTATTGAGAATCTAATAATTTTTGATTGACTTTTTTCTCTTCTTCCGTAAAAGGTGCATATAAATTAAGCCAATCAGCATGATCACCCTTCTTTATTGTAACTACATTTAGATCATTTTTATCTATGAATCCTTTTATTGATGGTTTTGCCATTAACACACCAATTGAACCAGTTATACAACCTGGCTCTGAAACGATCCAATCTGTTGCTGTGCTTATATAATAACCACCGGATGCACTAACTGAATTAAAGTAAGCTATTACGGGCATTTTTTTTCTTAAATTTTCAATTGCAGCTCTCATTGTTTCTGATGCAAGCGACGAACCGCCTGGTGAATCAACAAACAAAATTGTACCTATGACACTCGGATTTTTGGCAATGTGTCTGATTGTTCGAATTATTGATTTATCACCAACCTGTTCCTCATCAACTAAAGGAATTGGAACTGGAATAGGAACTGGAGAATTTATGCTTTCACCATCTATTATAGCTCCTTCTATTGGAATTACTGCAATAACCTCATTCATTGATTTGCTTTTTTCTATTGGCAGGAACTTATGCATTTTACTAAATCTAATAATCTTAATTTTTTTCTTTGACTCTTCTCCTAAAAGTAATGATGGTAAATCATCTACATTGACAATACCATCTATATATCCATGATCTAGTGCCTCTTTATCAGTATAGGGACCATTATTAATTAATGTTGCATAATCTGATATCCTACTACTATCGTTAAGAGCTGTGCCAATTAACTTGCTTTCTTCTTCTAAAAGCCACTCAATATTCTTTCTAGCATCAGGATCAATGTTAGTTTTAGCAAAATTATCGAAAGCAGATTTAAAACCGCTAACAGCAACTTTTTCAAATTCTATTCCTAATTTTTGAAGACCATTCTTCATAAATATGATTGATCTGGATGATCCACGAACATCAAAGTAACCATTTTTAATTAAAAGAATTTTATCTGCAATACTAGAAAAGTAATAACTTCTGCTATCATAGAATTTTGATATGATTATGATTTCTTTATGATTGTCCTTTAATGGTTTTAATATTGCATGAATCTGATTTATAAGACCAAGAGGAAGAAAAAAGTTTAATGGTAACTCAAGGATCAAGCCTTTCCCTTTAGGAGACTTAGCAAAGTTATTGATTTGTACTTCAAACTCCTCTAATGAAAAACTAACTTCTGGAAAAATCAATCGTTGCAAAAAAGGTCTACCTTGTGGGATCCGATTAGAATATTCGTCTGGCCAGTGTAAATAGACATAGTCAAACTTTCTGGAGATAACTTTTCGTTTTGTATTTCTTAAACGTCTAATTGGTGAAAATAAAACCATAACTAGTGTTAGCATCTATTAGTTTTTATTGATTGTTTTTGAACTCAAACCTATTGTACACACATTACATTTTTTTTAAGTCCATTTTTAATTGCTTTATTTGAAACTTTATTGACTTGAAAACTATTAAAATAATTAATTTTTTTATTATTTTGTACCATAAGTTCAAAACCATAAATGTATACCTGACACTGATTGATCTTGAATATACGTCCTGAATTATGGGTAGTAAAATCCACTCTTAAATATCGTAAGTTAACTGCTATTACAATTATTGGCAGTTTAGTAGATATTACGTTATTCACCTTACCAGCATATTTCTTAGCTTTGGTTATTCAATCATTGATAAATGCAGACTATGCAAATGCTTTCAAATTAATTGGAATTTATTTTATCATTGGTGTAATTCAAGTAGTTTTCTTTGGAATGGCAGCTTATTATAATGAAGTTTTAGCCCACAGAGTTACAACCGATATGACTATTGAGCTTTACAAAGCATTGCAAGATCGTTCGTTGACATATCTGGATAAATTCGATATTGGTCAAATAATGGCTAGAGCGACTAATGATACCAGACAGATAAATCTTGGTCTCAGTCCCGCTATTCGCGTAGTAGTCCAGTCTTTTCTTCAAGTTATTGTCATCACTGTTCTTTTAGAAATTTTCGAACCCAGGTTTATTCCAATTTTTTTTATTTTTGTTCTTAGTCTTTTTGTTGTAAATTATTGGTATGCTAAAGGTGTTTTTCCTATTGAAGACAAAATACTTACAGATTTTGAGAATATTAGTGTTATTGCTAACGAAACATTTAATGGAATTCAAGAATTAAAATCTTACAACTCCGAAGATAATTTTATTAAAAGATTCAAAGATTCTTCACAAGAGCACGCCAGATCACTAATTAAAAAAGGAAGAATTCAAGCATTATATTTTCCAACATTACTGTTTTGGATTATGATGGGAGTTGTTGCCTTTCTTGGCATATTATGGATGTCAGATGGCAGTCTTAACTTTGTCAATTTTTCAGGTGCTTTTTCAGCAGTGTTATTGTATAAATTTTTATCAGAGGCATTTAATTGGGCCTTTACTGAGACTGTAGCTGCATCAGCAGCTTCGAGAAGGCTTTATAAGGTAATATTTGAAGATATTGAAGAAACTCAGAATGCGAGATCCGAATCTAAGCCACTTGCTGATTTCAAACCAAACAACATGCAAATTGAATTCAAAAACGTCTCATTTCGGTATGACACAACTGATCAAAAATATATTCTAAGAAATTTGAATCTAACTATTGAACCTAATCAAACTATAGTTTTAATAGGTCCACCTGGTTCAGGTAAATCTACATTGAATAAATTATTGCTTCGATTGTATAAACCATCTAGTGGAGAAATTTTATTAGGTGGAAGGAGCATTTTTGACTACAATAACAGCTACCAGGATAATATCTCAGCAATTGAACAAAATCCCTTTCTTTTCTCTGAGACAATCGATTTTAATATCCGATTTGGTAAACCATCAGCTAGTGAAGAAGAAATCAAAAGGACCCTTGAAATGGCACAAGCTCAATTTGTTTATTCTTTTCCAGATCAATTACAAACTGGAATAGGAGATAGAGGAGTTAAATTAAGTGGTGGCGAAAAACAAAGACTGGCAATTGCACGAGCATTACTATTGAATCCTAAAATTCTTATCATGGATGATGCATCTTCAGCTTTAGATGCAAAAACAGAAATGATGATTCAAGAATCAATTTCATCAATCTTGAAAGAAAGGACAGCAATTATTACTACTCATAGATTATCAATCATCGCTAAAGCTGATAAAATCATATTGTTAGAGCATGGTGAAATTGTTGCTCAAGGAACACACAAGGAGTTAATAACGAGCAGTATAGCTTATAGAAAGCTATTTGCAAAGCAATACGAATTACCTCCATTAATTTCGTAGAAAAAGGTTAATTTCCAATGACAGAAACAATGAAATTCAAAGAAAAATCTAATTGGACAATATTATGGAACTATATTCGTCCCGATTCTCAGCTATTTTTCTTCATTGTATTTATTATTTTGATTAATACAGTTGTAACCGTAACTGCTCCTTTTTTCCTTTACCAAGGAATTGGAACTAATGCTGTTTTATTCTACGCTCTTGGATATGGGGTAATTGTTTTTATTGGCTGGTGGATAACAGCTTATCAAACAATGTTAACTACAAGATTAAGCAGTAAAACCGTTGCTCGATTACGTGAAGATGTGTACGCAAAAGTTCTCAACAACAACATGACTTTTTTCAACGAACTACAGGTTGGTCAGGTTGTTTCTAAAGTAGCATCAGATAGCAATGAGTTAATAAGTATAGCTGATAAATTAGCTTTCGTTTTTAGCAGTTTCTTAGTTCTTTTCGGTATTGTAGGGTTTATGTTTTATCTTTCCCCAGTTTTAACTTTTTATTCTGTTATTTTATTACCTATTGTTTATATTCTTGTTATTAAAGTAAGCACAAGAGTGAGAAAATTTTCTGCTATTTGGAGACACCAATTTGGGCTTGTTAATGCATCCTTTAATGAGACCTTCAGTTCAATTCATGTCAGTAAAAGTTTTGGAAGAGAACAGGATAATTTGACTAGATTTGCTAAGATTAATGAAGCGACCTTCGAAGCCAGCAAGAAAAGAGGCTTTTATATCTTTTTAAACCCACCAATTATGGATATGTTCCGTCATTTAATTCTCATTTCTATTATGATTGGTGGTACATTAGTAGTCCAAGGAAATAGTCTAGATATCAAACTTGTTTTCCTATTTTTTGTCTTACTTGATTATTTTTATGCTCCAATAACCAGGTTAGCCAATAATTACTTCCAGTTTCAGACTGGTTTTGCAAACTTAGATCGTATGATTTCGATCATTGCCAGTAATAATGAACAAGAGATTTTTAATACTAGTCAATCTGCTTTACAAATAAAAGGAAAAATTAAATTTGATGATGTAACTTTTGCATATAATACAAACCAACCTGTTCTCAAAAAAATTTCATTTACTATAAATCCTGGTGAACAAATAGCCATTGTTGGCCATACTGGTGCTGGAAAAACTACATTTATCTCTTTGCTTATGAGATTTTATGATATATTACCTGAAAAAGGATCTAGTGGATCTATTTTTCTTGATGATATTCCCATTCAAGAATATGAATTGCATAGTTTACGAAATGCAATTGCTTTAGTCTCTCAAAATATTTTCCTCTTCAATGGTTCTATCAGAGATAATTTACTCCTTGCTAATCCCCATGCATCTGATGAAGATCTTTGGAAAGCTCTAAATATTTCTAATGCGTATAGTTTTGTTACTAAATTACCCGGCGACCTTGATTATAATATCGGCGAACGTGCCAGCAGATTGAGTATTGGTGAACGTCAATTATTAAGTATTGCTAGAGCTATTCTAGCCAATCCACGCGTTCTAATTCTTGATGAAGCAACATCATCTGTTGATTTGTATACAGAATCTCTAATACAGGAGGGTCTAGAAGTAATAATGAAAAATAGAACTAGTTTGGTTATTGCTCACCGATTAACGACTATTGTAAAAGCCGATCGAATAATTGTTATGGATCATGGAAAAATAGTTGAAACGGGTAGGCATGAAGAATTATTGCTTAAAAAAGGAAAATATTATGAAATTTATGACACGTATTTCAAACATCAATCAATTGATGTTCTTTCTGGAGAATTGGTTCTTTAAATTAATTTCTTTTTCCATTATTTTCAAATATATCAAAATGACTTATTTAAACCTAGCAAAGATTAATAAATACTTTACTGGTAATATTATTACCAAACTATCGAGGAAAAAAATATTTTTTCTAATAAAGAATTTAAAAATTCTTTAGATCTCCTTTTTAAATCTTATTCTGTAATTTCTATAAAAGCCAATGTAATTTTCAGAAATGAGAGATAGGTTCCTTTATATACAAAATATCGATCATCCCACAATGGTTCGTATTTATCTTTAAAATGCTTCAATCCTTTGAAGGAAAAAAGAATATTAAAATGCTCTATTAATTCTACCATTGCCCTCTCTATTAAAGGAGAATCAGGTGATTCATTGATGCCTGTAAAAGGTAAGAGGCCCAGACTAAATGTCTTATATCCTTCCTTGTATAATTCCAGAAGATATGAAGTAAAAATAAAATCCATTGTGCTGTTTGGTATTTCTTTTTTGTGTCTCATCATGTCTATGGTTACTTCATCCCTAATATATGAAGTAATTCTATTTAAAAATGCAACTATGTCATTATTTTTGTCTTTTAAGAGAATAAGTTGACATTCCTGTAAATATTTAGTATTAAAATTGCCTAATGTAAAACTTCTTTCTCTTCTGCCGGTAGAAAGCCATTCATCGGAAATTTTTTTAAGACTTGCTAATAATTCGGTTGAATGAGGTGGGTTGACAATTTCTAATTTAAAACCTTCTTTTTTAAATTTATTCAATGGTCTTTTAAACTCAGAATGGTTTACAGTGCTTGTAGCAAACTTTTCAATTTGAACTGTTCCTTCATCTCCAATTTTAAAGTAATCAAAACCATTTTTTTTATAAATTTCTAAATAGTTCTTTGAAACATGATGAAATCCGATTTTCCAACCATTGATTTTACAAAATTTTGTAAATTCTTGAATTATTCGTTCGATTTCTTCCGTTGGACCTGTGGGATCTCCAAGACAAATGGCTGCGCTGAACTTAACACGATAAGAAATGAATGCTTTTTTATTCACTGAAAAAAATAGGGATTTGTCTTGCCATAATTTAAAGTAATCTATTGAAGAATTACCATAAGATTCCAAAATATTTTTTGCTAAAGAAACTTCTTGGGGTAATTCTTTAAAATTATAGTATAATGGCCTAAATAAGGCGTGAGAAAGTAGAATTAAAGAAAGGATACCAATTAAATGCAAGGAAAATAAAAACCAATTTCCAAAAACAGTTGTTGGAATAATTGAAGTACCGTCCATAAAAAATATAGATTTTAGCGTTGCAATAAAGGCATCAAATAACATATATTTATTTTTAAAATCGTTTGAACCTAATAAAGTAAATCCAAGGATCCCATAAAAAATCACAAAAATAATTATCATAAAACTAATTAAAATATGATTTTCAATTGCATTAATTTCTAATCTTGCTACAAATCTTTTTCTCGTAGCAAATAGGATTATAATTCCAGAAATAGGAATTATTACGGCATACCAAGACCCTATTCTTATAATTGTTGTTATAAGATTTATTATTAATATGAAAAGTGACAAGTACCAAGCAATAATCTTATTATTTAATATTTGAAACGATAAGTAGATTAATACCAGACCAGATATAAAGGTCACTGTCTTATTAATATAATCAACATTATAATTAAACAATTTTGTAACGATATTTTCAGAATAAGGTAGCTTGTAAAAAAGTGAAAAATATATATTGACTATCCCATTAATAAAAAGAATCAGAAATATGATCCAAATAGGAATATTTGTATCCCTAAATTCTTTATCAAATATTAAAATTGCTTTTTTTATATATGAAAGATTTTTAATCGGATGGAATTTAAAAATAAGATTAAGTTTATTTGAGGTTTGTTCCAAAATGTTTCAACTTTTTTCAGAATCTGTTTTCTTTTGGTTTATATTTAAGTAATTCTAAGCCTAAATAGCTTATAAAAATAAAAACTCCAGCAAATTCTATTTTCTGAAAAAAGCCAAATGGGAAATTTGTAACAATATAAAAATGAAATAAAAAATTAATTAAAATTGATACTATTGCAATGCTTAATACTACAATAGAGAACAATCTGGCTAATTGCGATTCAAATACTTGATAATCTTTTAACCAATAAATTAGCAACCCAATTAGTAAAAATAAATCACCTATAAATGACCCCAAATTATGAATAAATCCAGTAAAACTCAGTGAATTGATGTTTAAATCTGTTGGGAAAAAGCCAGATATAATTAGATCAAAAAATGCAAATAATATTATAAAAATACCTAAAATTTTAAACGAAAGGTTCTTGGAAAATTGATATATTTAAAAAATTTTAGCCATAATCAGTTGAAAATTCAAGCATTAGTCGGTATAATAACCCCTATTTTTACTATTTTATATATTCTAATTTTAGGTGCCTTCAAACCTAATTATAATCAATTAACTATGACTATTAGTTATCTGGGAGCTGGAAAATCATTTTTATCTTCCCTAATAGCATTTTTCTTTATTCTTACTGGTATATTCCTAATATATTTCGGTTTTGGACTTTATAAAATTTTGAAATTGAAAAATAAAATAAATTTAGGTATTTTTATAATATTATTTGCATTTTTTGATCTAATTATATCTGGCTTTTTCCCAACAGATTTAAACATCAATTCACTGAGT
>DAHXPE010000420.1 GCA_027364495.1 Candidatus Heimdallarchaeota archaeon
CATTTGATAATTCACGTGTTGGTGGATTCCAAGTGAATTTGTCAGTGGATTTTACATATCGAAAAAGAAAATCAAGATTGCGAGCACAAAATTTTTGACTCAAATGTGCTTCAGAAACATGTCTTTTAACAGCAATGGTATCTAAATGATTCTCGAAACCAAAAATTTTATCTAATTCTACTTGAATGTATGCTTGAGCGGTATCATCACATTGTATCCAGAGAGTACCATCTGTTTTTAACAATCGATAGCATTCTTTAACTCGTTCGGTTAACCAGCTCAGATAATCTTCCATAGAATTAAATTTATCATCAAAAGAGAAAGATTTTTGATTGGCAATATCAACTTTTGTGTAATTTCTATTAGTAAAGAAGAATGGATCTAAATAAATCATATCAAAAGATTGATCAGGTAGTAATTTCATTACTGGTAAATTATCACCTTTGATTAATGAAAGTTGATTTTCAAGAATTGCCATAATTGCATAGTCAATTGAAAGCTTTGAAAAATATATTTGCTATTTTGTAAAACGAAAAAATTCCAAAGGAAAAGCTAAAAGTTTACTAATTGATGGCTTAAGCGATAGAAAAAGATCGCATTGAAAAACTTCCCATTTGAAATCCCTCATGAATATAGCTAATGTCTTCGGATTTATCCATAGCCCCTAATATTAGGTAAAGAGGATCAAAATGCTCTGTTGTTGGAGCAGCCGTTTTAAAGTGAGGAGCTTTTTGAGGAGATTCTAATAATGTTTGTGTATCCTTATTGTCTAATTTGTCTTTAAGCCATTCATCTGTTTCCTTAGCCCAATCATCAGTTTTATTGTCATCAGAGAACATATCAACTCTTCCTAATTGAGCTTGTCTCATAGCATAAGGAATATTGTGGACTAAGTTACCACTACCCATAAGGAGAATATTTTCGGATCTAAAAGTTTTTAAAATCTCACCAAGTTTAAATAAATAGTCAGGCTTTCGAGGAATTGGTAAAGAGACCTGAACAACAGATATTTTTTCTTCAGGGAACATTATTTTCAAAGGAACCCATGCACCATGATCCAAGCCTTGTCGATCATTTAAAACAGCTTCAATATTACGCTTTTGCAATTGATCAGCTATTTTTAAAGCTAATGAAGAATTTCCTGGAGCATTATATTTTAATTCATACAATTCTTGTGGAAAACCATAGAAGTCATAAATAACTCCGGGAAGATTACTGCTAGTGATTTGAACTGGTAAATATTGTTCCCAATGTGCAGATACCACGATAATTCTTGAGAGATCCTTGTAATCAGCACTAAATTTCTGTAGATCATGATAGTATTGTTTTCGATCAAGCACAGTCATAGGAGAGCCATGGCCGATATAAATTGCTGGAGTAAATTCATTCTTAATCATAACATATAATAGAGACAAATCAAAATTTAAAAAGAACTACTTTATTTCATTATAGCTATAAGAGTTAACTTATAATTTATATTTTTAAATTTAAATCGCTACTTAAAATTAAAAAAAATATCCTCAGTGATCAAATGGCAAAAAAGAATGTCTGTTCAGAATGTATAAATCATTCAGGAGGTTGTTGTGTTAGTGTTCGTTTTAATGTTCATGAAAAAGAGATTAAACCGTTTTTAGAGGCCCAACAAAATGGTAAAATGCCATCAAGTCATAAATTGGTTTATGATAAAGGTGATAAAACCTACCTCTATGATTCTGGTAATGGTAATAGATGCATGTTTTTAGGAGAACAAAACCAATGTCAAATTTATAATGAAAGACCATTGATCTGTCGTCTCTATCCTATTTTATGGAAAAAAGATAATTATTTCATCGATCTAATTTGTCCGCTTGTCCACACAGTCCCACTGCGTAACATTGCTACTTGGCCAGAATCAAATCAAAACAAGGACAATTTAAAAGATATGCCAGAACTTGACTTTGATGGTCGCAGTCGACAATACATCAATCTGAAAACGTTGTTTAGTATGAATGATACGCTTGAAATACTCAAAGATCCAGATGTGGGCGTTTAAAAAAACATTCCAGTTAAAAAAACTTTACAGTCTTCCAGTTTTAATATAATTATCAAGGAATTTTTCTAATTGTTCTGCAATTAATTCTAGTAATTCTGATTCGTTGTCCGTAACTACATCGTCCTGTCTAGCAATATCCATTAAATGACCCAATATAAATTGAAAAACTTCATCAAGAAACTTTTGAACGTCTTCTTTTTTGTCAGTAGCTAAATTAATATTTGCTGATGCACTAATAGTAGTTACTATATTTGGGAAATCATTTATCATATCTTTTAGCCCGTGAAGAATTTTAGTCTCGTCCGATGATATTCTACCGCCAAAACTTGCAGTATTTTGAAGTTGAACTAAAATAAAATTTAGTCTATTTTGTAAAAGTTTAATATCGACCAATAGTTAGCATATTCCTTGCAATAATTTCAATTACATTTGAATGAGTGAGTTATAAAGATTAAGACGTGTTATTTGATTAAATAAATCTTTTTAAAAAATTATTTTTAACATTTTTATTTAGTTGGCAGAACTTTTATCAAGCAGGAATCATAAATGGATGAAAATTTAGCAGATAAGTCAAAAAATAAATTACGATCTTCTGATAAAATTAGAAATTTAGGAATTCATGGTTTTTTTATTGTAACTGAAAATGGGTTGCCTGTTCTTGATAGAATGTATATCAATGATATGGTTAATGGGCGAGTTGAAACATTAACCAGTATGATGAGTACTGTTGTAAAGTTCAATCATCAATTAGTTTTAGACGGACTATTGACTGATATAGGTCTTCAAACTACTCGATATTACTTCGACTTTATCAAAGAATTGATCTTTGTTCTTGTTGTCGAGGAAAAAAATATTCTTAATTACAAATTAATTGATATTCAGACTTTGTTAAAAGGAACAATATCCAATATTAAATCCCTTTTTCAAGTCAAATTCGGTGAAATACGTGATCCCGATGCGTTAGATATTTTTACTCTTAAAGAAATATTTGGAGAAGATATAATGGAAAGAGTTGATAATATGATTCTTTCTTCTTTTACTCAATTACAGACATTATTTTAAAAAGAAGTACTTTTATTTTATTGAGGAACGTTTAAGTGGCTAATCCTTTTTTTGATAACGAGGAATTAAATAATATAGAAAATGAAATAAACGAAATTCAAATGGATCTATCAAGCAATACAAATACTATTTTAATAAAACCTTTGGAGATGAAAATGAAAATAGATAATTATTTACAAATTATTAATCAAAATGAACAAAGATTAATGTTTTTTAAAAAATCCAATATCGGATCAGATGCTCATAAGAAAATCATTGGGTTAGAAAAAAAAATTGCTATTTTAAAGAACCAGTTAGAACTAAATGTTAAAATGATGAAGAAATAAAAAGGTGTTAATCAATCCTGAATTGAAAAACAGGAGATAAAATTTATAGAAGAATTTAAAATACTCTAATTTGTTGAAGGTTGTTTTTCAACAGAGGGAATGGGGAGTTTAACCTTAATTGGAGTCCAGAAGGCTGATAAAATAAGTAACTCACCTGCAAATGTAATGTGTTCCAAGGTTCAACATTAGGTCCATATTGGTTCATGTAACCTGGATTATATCAAAGAGAGTTAAAATACAAATAACTTGAATAGAACCTACTAATAGCTTGATCATCTTTGATCGAATCATATCATTAGAATAAATTATTTTCAAAGACAGTCATAATTTCATGAATTAATCTTTTCCAGAGATTGAAAATTTCTTCACTATAATTATCATCAAATAATTCTTTCCATGCAGTCAAAAAAGAGTTAAAAAAAAGTTTCATATGACGAGATTCAGTTCCATAAGAAACATGTCTTGATGCTATTGGTCCAACATAATCAGCCAATTGGTCAGGATGGTAAATTTTTCAAGTTTTAAAATTTCAAATTCGGTAAATAAAAAATTCGTTTTCAATAATTCCTATTCTCCAAAATAAAATAAAATATTTATGTTTTTCATGAGAAAAATCTTATAGAATTTAAAAATATAGATATAGGACCACAAGAACCAAAATTTTGAAATAAAGTTTTTTTAGTCTATTTAAGCTAATTCTCTGAATTAAATGATTTATTGGTATTCAGAAGGTGTATCATAATTCTTTTCATTTGTGGTTGTCCTCAATGATAATAATGTTTCAAACATTTCCCTTAATTCAGTAATTTGTCGTTGTAACTGTTCAAATGCTTCTGAACTTAAGAAAGAGAATTCTTTTGCATCAATCATTTGAAGTTCAAGATCATTAAGCCTGTTTTCGACGTCATCGATGTCAATCAGCTGTTCTTTGGATACAGGATTTTTATCCTCAATTCGTTCATTTTTTTCTTGTTTTTTTAAGTTTGACATGATTTACTTCCTTATTTTAACGTAATACAATATTTCATAATGTTATTATTAAAGATATGGATTTTACACAAAGTGAGCAATTAAGGGAAATAACTAAGGTTAATTAGCGTTTTTAATTTACAGGAAAATATTATTATAAAATTCTCAATAGATTTATGGGATTTTGAATTTTAATTTTTCATAAACCTAGCAATTCGTTCAGAAAAAATGAAATAAATTATTTCAAAACTGAGCAGAAAGGGTATTATCTGACTAATAAAGACATAACTTAAGTTAGAATTGTAAGTGATGAATGTCAAAACCTAATCCTTATATTTTAATTCTTGATAATGTATTTAACTATAAAAGTAGTTTTTAAAAATAAAATAAAGTGACAATAAATGAATGTTAAATATTTAGGAAAAACTGGATTAAAAGTATCAGATATTTGCCTTGGAACAATGCAGTTTGGCTGGACTACTGATGAAGAAACATCATTAAAGGTAATGGACAAAGCTCATGATGCTGGAATGATTTTTTGGGATACAGCTAACGTTTATACAAGATGGTCAGAAAAATCTTACGCAGGGCACACAGAAGAAATAATAGGTAAATGGTTTGCAAAATCAGGAAGTAGAAATGATATCATTCTAGCAACTAAAGTCCGAGGACAAATGGGTACAGGACCTAATGATGAAGGGCTATCTAAAAGACATATTAAACAACAAATTGAAGCCAGCCTAAAGCGATTACAAACAACTTGGGTCGATTTGTACCAAACACATAGAATTGATTATAACGTTCCAATTGATGAAACGTTAACAGCCCTTAATGATCTGATTCGTACAGGAAAAGTTCATGCAATTGGAGCATCGAATTATCCTGCTTGGGCGTTAACTGAAGCATATTGGGTAGCTAAAGATCTAGGGTTACAGCCATATAAGACCTTTCAACCTTATTACAATATTGTAGATCGTAAACCTTTTGAAGAGGAGAATCAATTAATCTGCGAAAAATATAATTTGGCAGTAATTCCGTACTCACCATTAGCCGCAGGCTTTTTAACTGGTAAATACAAGAAAGAAGGTCCAATACCTGAAAGTGGAAGAGCCGATGGAGTTAAAAACAGATTCATGAACGAAAAAGGATTTAAAATCTTGGATGCCGTGACTGAAGTGGCTAATAAACATGGTGTGAACCCTACTCAAGTAGCACTTGCTTGGATCTTAAAACAAAAAACAATAGCTAGTCCTATTATAGGTGCTAATACAGTCGAGCAATTAGAAGATATTTTAACTACATTTGATGTCAATTTGCAAGAAGAAGATATGAAAAAGCTAAATGAAGTATCGGAATGGAAAGAAAAATAACCATGTATTTCAATTTTTTCCTTTTTTTCAATCTGTTTTAAGCTATTATTAAAAAAAATTAAATTAATTCATCCTCCTCCTCCAAAACAGATTAAATTTTTTTAGTCTAATGATAATATTCTGATATTATTGGTCATTATAAAGACAACAATACCTAAAATAAAAGTTACTTCTATAACAGGTTTTAATCCAGATCCTATTAACAAAATTACTATTAGAACTTCTAATACAATCATTGAAAAAGATATTATATAGCTCATATAGTCAATAAAGGATTTAAAAGCGAACATAAATAGTAAATTAAGAACAATTAGAACAGTAATTATTATTATAATTAAACTAGCAGAGATATCATTAATAATTGCAGTTAATGCAAGAGCAAACACGATTGGGATTAAAAAACTTAGTATCGAATATTCCACCTTCTTTTCAGGAGTTTTATGATGAAAGAATAGATAAACGAAAAATAATGCATATAATATACATGCCAAACCTGCCAGGCTGAAAAAAATAGCTCCAACAAGATAATGATTACGAGTTTGTGTATCTAGGGGAAAGATTCCGATTAAGGCATTAAAAATTGCTGATATAATTCCAATAATGCTTCCTAGTAATACAGGTAGCTTAAATTTCAATGGTAGAGAGATAGAATTGTAAATCACATTCATACTAAGGAACCAAAAAATTACCGATAAAATTCCCGCTACTATCATAGCGGCAGTAAAATAATTCGAACTAGTCGAATTATTGTTACCATCTGCTACTGTTCTTCCCAAATCGCTTAAATAATTATGAAAAAAATTATAGCTACCTGCGTAATTATAGAATGCTAAACCAACGAGTAAAATAAATCCCAATGCAAAAATATTTACTGAAAACAGTCCATATTTACTGAATTTTTTAACTTCTTGATCATTTAAGAAAAATCTCATAAAAAATTCTCCTGAATTAATATAAAAATTTAAGATTTGATACGAAGAAATCTCTTTAAAATTATTCCTGAAAGAAATTTAATCAATTTTTTTTTTCGTATGAATCATAAAGTAAAATCTTATATTGGAACGAAAATTATTTGAAACGAAGTTTAAAGAATTTTTTATCATTTAAAACAATTACCTACATTAAATACGTACCTGTCTCAATTGTAAGAGTCAAAAATTGGTATCCATTTCTTCTTAATTATATTGGTCTGAGAAATGATGATATCAATAGAGTTTATGAACTGCGTAACGGGACCGAGTTTCAAACTCATTACAGCCTTGATGCAGCAACTATTTTTGTTATTTATATAAGAAAGGATTATGGTAATGTTCCTAACGATTCAATAATAGTTGATGTTGGTGCTAATATTGGTGTTTATTCAATATTTGCTTCACTTCAAGGTAAAAATAATCTTATCTATGCTTACGAGCCTATGAAAGAGACTTTTGATCATTTAACTGAAAATATAAAGCTAAATGATTGTAAAGATAAAATCATTCCCTTTAATTACGCAATAGCTTCAAAAAAAGGAAAAACAAAAATATTCATTGCCGATTCAGTAACAAATACCATTGTTTCATCTAACCCAAATTTACCTTCAGAAGATATTGAAACAATAACCCTAGAAGATGTTATCAAAGAAAACAATCTTGAGAGAATTGATTTATTAAAAATGGATTGTGAAGGAGCTGAGTATGAGATTTTTTACAATATGTCTGAAGAAATTTTTCCCAAAATAAAAGAAATAAGAATGGAATTTCACGGTCTAGAAAATGGAAAAGAATTAAGGGATTTTCTTAAAACTAAAGGGTTTGAAATAAAAAAATTCAAAAAAGGCAATCTTTGGGCAACTTATGTAGGAAATTGAACGATTTATTTTTTCAATATTGCATATAATCGAAAATCATTAATTGTTGGTTCTTTTTCATTATCGGGTAAATTGTAATACTTGGCATAAATGTCTGTTAATCGCCAATTGGTTTGTTCAACAAGGGTTCTTAAATGTGGGATTGTATAAGTTCGCAGTTTATGAGTTTCAGTAAATTCAGATATTACAGTTTTATCTTTAATTACAATATGACTCATGGGCATTGTTATAATTCCAGTTTTTATATCATAAAAAGATTTGTTGAATCTGTAAACAGTTAAATCACCTTCCTCTGCAATTAAATAACTCTGTAAATCTGGTTTCACGGCATGGCAATTCCAAAATTCAAAAAATAAAACTCCACCAGGCTTCACCATACTATAAGCGTTTTCTAAAAATGATATTACTTCGTTGTCAGTTAAAAGATAACAAAATGGACTAAAAAATGATCCTGCAGCGTCAAATTGTTCTTGTATTTTGAAATCGACCATATTTTCTACTAAAAATTTTACCTTCGACTCGAGACCAAGAGTTTTAACTTTATCTTTAGCTAATTTAATTTGTTTTGCAGATAAATCAATTCCAGTAACATGTATATCCTTTTGAGCAAACAGAACAGCAAAAGTACCTGTACCGCATCCATAATCAAGCAAATTGGTAAGCTTAATACTAAAAGAATCTATTAAAAAGAGAAAATCATTAAAATTTCTTGTGTAATCAATTCTGGAGGTCTGTCTATAAATTAAATCATAATATTGGGCACTTTCTGAATAAATTTGATAATCGTCTTTCATGATAATCATAAATATCATCTCTCCATATTTTAAAATTTTTGGGTAGGTATCGACAATCCTCAAAATTTTCATAGCAGATAATAATTTTAAGCTAATTAGGGTAGAATAAATATTATTGATAAAAATTGAGATTTTTTTTCCAATCAAAATAAATAAAAACTATAATAATAGACTTGTTTTCAGCTTGCTAAACATCTTTTAGCTACCCTTGCATAAAATGACTGTGCATGGGATGGAAATTATGATCTTGATAGTATCTTCTTGTAGATATGAAGTTTGTTCTAAAATACATTGCAGTTGTAAAATTCAATGGATACATTCTTGTTCTTACTGATCCAGCTATAAAAGGGCTCATTGGTAGTCCAAAAGGCGGTGTCTGAAGAATTGGTTCACTATCAATCATATTAATAGACTTATTAATAAAGTTTGGATTATATGATGATTGTAAGAACATTTTTATTGCTAAATTCATGTTCTCTAAACCACTCATTCCTTGGAAATATTTTGAAATCTGGTCTGATGCCGTTCTCAGGATATCAAGAATTTCAGGTATTGTAATTGGTATTTGGGCTAGTAATACTGCTGAAACCATCATTCCATCTTCACCAAATCTAGACAAATAACTTTTAATCGTGAAATATCGGTTAAATAAATCTGTAAAATCACGTTCTGAAATAAAAAATAATGCAGCAGCTATTGCAGAGTTTTTATTATATTCTGTTGATCCATTAATTTTAAAATATATTTCCAAGTAATGTGAAAGAGTTGATTGGTCTAAGTTACCATGGAAGGTTGATAAAATAACGAAAGGAATTATATCTTTGGAAAATTCTGAATTTTGAATTTTTGCCATATCCATCGAAACATTGCTTTCTTTTATTATATCTTGAATTATAACATAATCATTGACTATTAATGGTAAGAATAATGAGGATAATGTTATAATTTGCTCGATATTAAATGAATTTTTTGTTATCTGCAAAAAGATCTGATAAAATTTTTCAGTATTAAGAGATAAAATATTTTGATTAAGGTCCTGTGAATTTAGTAAGATCATTTCACATATATATGGGATAAAATCAAGTTCAATGTCTTTATCTAAAATCTTTCTATAAACATCAATGAAAGAATCCACGATTAGCCATGGATCTTGGGATATTAATGAAAGAGTAAAGACCATTGAGTTTAGGAAAATTTCATCTACCTCAAAAGATTTATTTTGAAAATCATTGATAATTTCTGATGCTTTTTTTGCTTTATTATTAAAATAATCTTCGATTTCTTTTAATTGAAGTTTAAATTCTTCTAAAGTCAATTTTTTTAATGAATTTTTCCTTATTATAAAATTATTTAATAGTTCTCTACCCAAATACGTTAGATAGATATAAGATCCATCTATATTAACTGCACCTTGAAACAAGGTGTTATTCTCAGATTTATTAATAATATCAGAACGAATTGTAGATTCTTCCTTCAATAGAGATTCGTATTCAGCCTTTAGATTAGAATTTTTATTAATAAAATCATTTTGTGATCGAATAAATGTTATTCTTTCTTTTATTTGTTCATATTTTTCCTTTAATTTGAGAACAGCAGTAAAATCAGTATCTGTAGCTTGTTTTGAGCCTAAAAAGTTATTATTAATCAAATAATTAATAATATTTTTATCTTCAGCCGGAACAGATAAAATTGATCCTTTATTGTCCTCTATTTTTTGTAAAAGGGAATAAATTTCGAAACTATTCATGATGCTACACCAAATCTAAAAAACGTATTGAAATATCTTCAAAACCATGGTTGGGTTTAACAATTAAATTTAGATGATTTTTTTGAATATCTGTTTTCAAAAATGGATTACCAATTGTTGCGATATCTATGAAAGTAGCAATTGTTTCTCTCTTTTGTCGCTGGTTTGTGTATTTATTCAGTAATTTGTCCTTTTCCTTAATTAAAAGATCAAGGCAGTACATAAATTCATAATAATTTCTATTAATTTGTTTTATAATTTTGTTTTCAAGGGTCTGTTGGTCAGGAATATCTGTCCAATCTAACCCTTCCAAATCAACGAAAAAAAGCGTCCCATCTTGAGCAATAACGGAATCTTTGTCGAGCCAAACATCAGTAAAATCTAAAGCCTTGAATTGAGAAGGTTGATGAGAAATTAAAGTATGTGCAATAATAGTAAGTATGGAAAGACCAGAGGAAATATAGTTAGTAATGAAATCATCCAAAGCTAAATTATCGGATATGTTGAATTTTGAAAGAACTACATCTGGAGCCTGTCCAAGAGTAAGATTTGATTGATGGAATAATCGTATATTAGATGGTACTAAGCGTTTTTCTTGATAAAAGGATTTGGAAAATCTCCTGTACCAGAACAACATTTCTCGTTCTTTTACATAATCTGGAGGTATTTCATTAATTTCAATTACTGGGCAGATATGCAGGTTACTTATCAGATTATTGAAAAAAGATTCAGAAATTTGAAGGTCAGAGATAGCATTTTCAAATCCTTGTGCTCCATAAGGAGATTCACCAAACCAATTTTCATTGCTTATTTCACGCGAAGTTGAAGTTTCTAAATTATCATTAGGATTTGAAAGAAAATCAGTTCTCAATGTATAATCAAGAGGTTTTAATCCATATAAAGGATGTCTGGCACCAACACCTTTAATAGAAATTTTAAATTCGCGATCATCGATAATTATGGATGAATTAGGAATGATAACTGATCGGTTATCATCAGGTATACCCTGAATGACTTCTGAATTGATTTTTTCTGAAAAAGGAACTAATACTTTAGATTTGAATGGATAATCAATAGTTTCAAAATCCCTGTTTACTTTTGTTTTTGGACTTCTTAAAAGTGAAAATAGCTCCATTTGTTCAGAATTACTAATGTATGTCTGAATTTGCATCTTTATATCCTCATTAAATTTTTCTTTCGTGGTACAGATCTATTAGTTTCAATAAACAATTCACCTATTTTAGTAAACCCATGAGAATAAGCTATTTGTAACGACGGAAGGTTCCAATTAGCAATTTCAGTTATAACAGTTGTTATTCCCAAATCATAGAGTATTTTTAATCTTGCTTTCATTAATTCTTTTCCAATGCCTCGATTTCGAAAATTTGGTGACACAGTCAAGGTATGCAATCGGCCAAATGTTCCTGAAATACTAGCAAATGCAAAGCCAACTATGTGATTATTTACAAAAGCTATTATTCCAATATCACCAGATTCAAATTGACTTTTAATCCAAATTTTAGATTTAATGCCATTAGCCTGTTCACTAATTATGATGATTTCTGGTAAGTCCTCATTTTTCATTTCATGTATAAGTTGAGTATCAAAAGTGTAACTTGTCTCTAATTTAAGAGACAAAATTTGGTAAATATCAATCAATCCAAAAATATTTCTTGTTGACCCTGAATAACTAGACTGAGAAGTAATGGATTTAGCAACATTTGATGATTCACGCACTTCAGTGAAAAAATCATGGCACTTCAAATATTTTTGAATTTCTCTTTTAATGTTATTATCATTTGTAAATATAGTACCTAAATCGGCTTCTCTATTATAAAAACCTAAACCTAGTAGTTTATTGTCTCCTGTAACTTGAACAACTATATCACCACCTAAAAAAGACTTAAATAAGAAGTCAGAAATAAAATGATCAAAAAATTGAGTTATTTCATGCGTATCATAAGTAAATGAATCCATTGATCGAAGACGTTGTATAGTAGCATAACCGAAATTATTTACCAGAATTCTTTTGCTTCTCCATTTTAGTTTTAGATACAAAAAGATCGAACTTGTAATAATAATTATTATAAAAATCACTTTAACTATTGATAAAATGAGTGGATCATTGTCAATTGTTAGTCCGTAACTTGATTTAGTAATCACAAATGATTCACTTAGGGTAAATCCACCTGATATGCCTTGGTAATATCCTATATCTTGTTCTGTATAAGTTTCAGAAATGATATAACCCGTATTTGGGTCAAAATTGTATATACTGTGATAAGTAAATGAAAATGATCCATAATTATCATTTCTTTCTCCAGTACCGGTACTAGTTAATTCATTAGCATAAACATAATTGCCATTGAAATTTATTGGTGTTTTAATTGCAGAAACAGTAAATACCTGATCTAAAATATTAATATTATCACCTTTATGAATATTTGTTGGTATTTTAAACCAAATATATAGTAAAGATGCTTGATACCCATCATAATCATCAAGATCAGTCTGGTTTGAAGTGTAGTTTCTTGTAGTAAAATCAAAAGTTACAATACGATCAACATTAGCTTGACTATGGTCTCCTTGATTGCTATTGAACATCCAGGTATAACGAGCATGAACCTGTCCTTCGTTATTTGTTACATTAGAAAACTCATAGTTACCAGTTGATGTTAAAGTATCAGAATATCCTTCATATGAACCAGAACCATTGTTAACGGTTCTCTTCGTTGTATAATCAAAATTGAGATAAGG
>DAHXPE010000422.1 GCA_027364495.1 Candidatus Heimdallarchaeota archaeon
GTTTGAAAATGACAATTTCATGTAATGTACTGCCACTTTCCTTATCCAATAGAATTGAAATTCTTGAAAAATACTCAATCTTTATTCCTTTTAAATTTTTACTTTTAAAATGATTATTAAATTCAACAATATTCATATAACAGTTACAGGTTTTAAATTAATCCAAAAAGAGAAAATTAATTACTATTTAACGGTTGGAAACCCAGTAATGGTTCTTCTCAATTTGGTCCTAAGAAATTTTTTTCTTGGATTATTCCCATGGCAAAAGCGTCTGTCGAAGGTGAGATTATTGATGAAGGTAACAACCTTAAGGTTTCTGGTATTGGTTACCATGATCATAACTGGTTAAATTTTCCTTTTGAGCGTATTATCAAGTATTAGATGTGAGATAGAATTTACTCTGAGCATTTTACTGTTTCTTATGCGTTTATTCAGTGTAATAAGAGTGTCAATAACCATCAAGTCAAGGTTTTAATGGTAGCAAAGGATCAGGAGGCTATTCTAAGCACCGGTGAGTTAGATTTCAAACAGGTCCAATTTACTCCTAATGAAACCATTGGCTATGCTTTTCCTAAAAACGTTACTATTACTTCTAAAGACAATCTTACTATCTCTATGAATGTTGATCGTCTTCTTGAATCTCAAAATATGCTTGACAATTTCAATCCTATTATTAGGTTTGTTGCTAAAAATCTTCTACGAATTAAACCTGGTTACTTACGAGTTAAATCTAATTTTGATCTCTCTATTGATCAAGGAGGTGTTTTTTCTAAGGAAAGTGGCAGTACATTACATGAAATTGTCATTTTCAAACCTATTCAAGAGGAAAAAGTATAAGTCTTGAACAATTAGAACCTTTACGGGGGGATATGAAAAAATGCGTTCGCTGTAGCCTTTGTAAAATGGTTCCCATGCCTACCATCCAGCAAACGAAATTTATTAGTGCCTGTCCACCTGTTGATACCTACCATTTCCACGCCTATTCCGGTGGTGGTATTTCAGTTATGGCTTTAGCCCTTCTTGATGGTCGAATCAAAGTTGATTCTTATTTAGCAAAGATCGTTTCAGCCTGCACTTCCTGTGGCATGTGCGATGTGTCCTGCAAATTCATCATGGCTGCAGGACGACAAGAAATCATCATCGCACTTAAAGAAGAGCTTTTTAATCAAGGATTTGGTCCTAAAGAAGAAGAAGAAACAAGAGATCCTTTGCCTCATTTTGCTACCGGCTTAAACTTGAAGATTTTACCTAAAGATCAGGCAAAGATTTTACTTATCGTAGGAGCTGATACAAAATACAGTAAACAACATGCTTCCACTGCTCGCAAATTAGCTACATTACTTCAAGCTGCTAAGGTTGATTTTGGTATTTTAGAAGGAGATGAACCACCGATCGGTATTAATGCTTATTGGACCGGCAATCGTAAAAAGTTTTCAGAACAGGCTCATAAAGCTGTTTCAACAATTACTAATTCAGGCGCCAAGACTATTATTACGTTGGATGGTGAAGATTTTGGTATGTTACGATCAAAGTATCCTCATTATGGCTTTGATTTTAATATTGAGGTTTTTCACGCCAGTCAATTTCTTTTAACGCTCATTAAAAAGAAAAAAATCAAATTACCAAATGCTATTACTAAAACAGTTACCTACCACGACCCTTGTTATTTAGGTAGACAGAGTGATCCTATCCAACAATGGGAAGGCGATGAGCTTCAAACACATGGCGTTATGAGGTACTTTTCTCCTCCAAAACCAATCAATTTTGGTACAAACGGTGTCTATGATGAACCACGATCAATTTTACAATCCATTAAAGGTCTTCGATATCGCTAACCAATCACCTTAATAGTAAATTTATAACCTGTAGCCGACATAGGTGTAACCTATTGTTTTATTATTATATAGTTAGGTATTTTTTTAAGATTTTTTATTATTCTATTAATAATTTTAATTTTTATTAATTTTATCGGACTTAAATATTAACTTAGAATATTTTCATTTTAAATTAGAAATGACCAAGTATTAAACTATGAACTAGTAATTCGAAAAATATTTATTAGCGAAATTTTTAACTAAATCAAAATATTGCGAAAAGAGGAAAATAAATTTTAATTTGATCTTTCTTAACAATTGTTAATATGAAGTTGAGTAATAAATACTATTCGAGTTTACCCTTTTAAATCATATAGCTACCTCCGTCAATTTTGCTTGAAATTGAGTTTCTACTGGATCTGGAGCAAGAGGAAGAGTTGCTCTAACATGATCATAAAGCTGACGTGGAGTGATGGTAATTTTGTACTCTGTTTCTAAATAACGCTGATATTTTAGGAAATAAAAATGAATGAGATAGATTAAGAAAATATATCCTTTTACTAGAGGTTCTAATCGCATTTTTCCACCTTCCAATCCTAAAATATCTTTTAAAACCTGATGTACAATCGGTGGATAGATCGGGTCGTTACCAACCCTTTTCCTCCGAGGAAGGTGGATAGATCGGGGTCGTTGCCGACCCTTTTCCTCCTAAGAACTGTGCATGCAGATTTTTCCGCACACAGCTCCAATCTTTTAGCAAACATAGAGATTAATTAGTTATTTAAACTCATTCGCCTGTGGGAAACCAGTGGTATCAACATTTAACGGGGGAAGTGAATATATCATAACATCAGAAGATTTAGGGTATTTAATAAAACCGGGAGACCTAAAAAATTTGCAGAAGAAAATCGAGGAGTCACTGGACAAAAAATGGAATGAAAATTTGATCCTTGATTATGCTAAACAATATGAATGGACACAAGTAGTTCAGAAAATTATTGAATTGTATAATGAGCTTTAACTAATAATTAGATAACACAACCATTTTTTAAATGCTGCCTATCTAAATGCCGGGTATAAATAATATGCCTGTGAGTTATATCGGAGAATTTCGCGAAAGGTCGAAATTATGGGCAATAAATTTTTCTTAAATGAAAGAAATCTAAACAAATTAAGGGTAAGAAAAAAGAAAATTTCTAGGAATTGACCTTAATATGGAAGACCTGCGAATAAAGAGCAACAAGGCGATCACAAGCTTTTTCCCAATTATAAAATTGCTCTATTAGGGATAAATTATCTTTGAAAAGAGAAGAGTCAGTATGTTGCAGTTTTAAAATAGACTGATAAATAGCCTTGGAAGTATAACGATTGACAGGAATAAAATGAGCTTTAGTAAGTTGGGCACGACTACCAGGATGATTAGAATAAGCAGCAGGGACATCAGCAGCAATATACTCATATAATTTATTGGAGCTACCATACATGTTAGGAATAGTAAAATCGCTAAGACCAATGGCGGCGTCAGAACCCATAAGGTATCTGAATGTATCAGAAAAAGGAAGTTTGCCGATACTGTGAACATTAGAAAGGTTATAGGTCTTAATTAGGTCATCAACAGCAAGCTTATCAGGACCATCCCCAATAATAAGAAGGTGAATGTTTAAACCAGCATCAGAAATCAATTTAAATGTAGTGTTGATCACCAATCACCTTAATAGTAAATTTATAACCTGTAGCCGACATAGGTGTAACC
>DAHXPE010000439.1 GCA_027364495.1 Candidatus Heimdallarchaeota archaeon
TTGGAATGAATGCCATAACAGTAAAACTAGCCATTAATAAACCCAATAATTGTATTCTTTTCATTTTTTTTCCCTTTTTGAGTAATGAATAAAATTCCTAAAATAGGTCAAAGCATGCCTTAATAACCATCATTTATATAGACTTATGAATTTTTTACCAAAAAAATACTTTTGAGTTGATTTGATCAGGTTAATGCATTAATCAGAATAATATTTAAAATAATTGCATTATACCTCATCTAGATTAAAATTACATTAAATAAAAACAGCAAGTAGATTAGAAATGAAACTAGGCGAACTACAGCCAAACAAACCATATAAATTCTTACAGGAAGAAATCTTGGAGGGAGTATTTCCTTTAAGTAAATTCAAATCACCTGTTAACATTTTTTTATTAATTGTTATTTATGTAGTCTGGGGTTTCATCCTTTATCTTATTTATCATATTCCAAACAAATTTATCATTGCTGGCTCAATAAGTGCTATTGGTATAAGTATTTGGACCTTAGGTATAGTAATGTATGCTAATTCTTTACGTAATCTTGAATTAGATGAAATAAATACTAACTTGATTCATAAAAAGATTTTACTAGAGTTTATGAATAATTTGTTTCATAATTCAAGCTTATTCTATGGTGTAGCTATTTCAATGATCGTCTATGCTATAATTTTTAACTCGGCAATTATTAGAGATGATCCAATTCTTAGACCATTTTTAGGCAATCTTCCTATTTTAGTATCAATAACAGATCGTCCCTCATTAATAGCACAAATACAGACAGCTTTAGGAGTAACATCTATTCCTGTTCCTATTTTGTTGTATATCTTCTTTATTTCCTTTGATATCTCTTATAGAGTTGGTCTTTCATTCCATATTTTGCTTTCACAAGCACGTAGAAATTGGTCAATCTTACGGTTATTACGACAAGAGAATCTTCGTAAACAGCTTCGTAAAGTTGATTTTAATAAAATTGAAGCTACTGATAAATACCATTATATTGCTCTCTCTGGTGGTATTTTTTTATTTCCACTAACCTTAATCGATATCCTGTTTTTTTTAAGTTTACTTGGCGTTATTCTATTTGTTTTTTGTTACAGCAACTTTTAATATTTTTTCTTTGAGATTTATATTAAATAAATATTTTAGTGAAGACCAGAAATGAAAAAATTGCTAGTATTAGGAGGAACTGGTTATATTGCTCATAGATTGGTCCCTGAACTTATCAAAAAAGGTTATTATGTAAAAGTTAGTTATAGAAATAAATCCAAAGTAAGTTCCACATGGTTGGCAAATCCTAACGTCGAATTGGTTCATGCGGACACATTTAATAAACAATCGTTACTTGAGGCATTCAAGGATTGCTATGCAATCTATTATTTAGTCCATTCTATGGAATCAGCTTATTATAAACACTTAGCTGATTTTGAACTAAAATCAGCTATGAATACTTTAGATGCAGCTATAGCAACTAACGTTCAAAGAATAATTTTTTTAGGAGGATTATCTAGTAGTAATAATAAATTTAGTAAACATTTAATCTCGAGAGAAAAAGTGGCACAGCTATTTTTAGAGTCAAGTGTAGCTACAACAATTTTTAAAGCAGGGATCATTATTGGTGGAGGGAGTGCTCCATTTGAAATAACACGTAAATTATTAACTTATTATCCGGTAATATTCCTCCCTAAATCCATGCAAAATAGAACACAACCAATAGCAATAAGAAATATTATTTATTATTTAGTCAATTGTGTCGAAGTTCCTGAAACGATGAGAAAATCTTTTGATGTTGGTGGAGATGCGGTTCTATCTTTTAAACAAATTCTAGAATTAATGGCTTACTATTTAGGTATAAAGCCATTTTTAGTTCCTGCACCTTTTTTAACATCTGGATTAAGTTCATTTGGTCTAAGTCAAGCCACAAATGTGCCTAAACCAATAGCCAGATCACTTTCAATTGGCATGATAAGTGAAACAATCTGTCAGAACCAAACAATTCGAGAAATACTCCCCCAAAAAATAATTCCAATAGAACAAGAAGTTCATAGAGCGATGTCTGAATGGAAAGCTCTATTAACGAGAGATATACTAGATGAAAACAATAAAAAACTCTATTGGACTGTAAAAGGAGACTATTCATGGACAGGATTTTTGATATTAAGAGATCATAGATACATAGTATTAAAAGGAAATTCTAAAGCTATTTGGAAAATAATAACAAAAATAGGTGGGAAAAGAGGTTATTTCAAAGGAAACTGGTTATGGCAGATGCGAGGAGCACTAAATATGATAATGGGAGGAAAAGGAATGCAAAAATCACCCCAAAAACTGTCAAAAGGAGAAAAATTTGATTTTTGGACTGTTTATCGAGTTAAACCAAATAAAGAGTTGGTACTATGGAATGAAATGACAATACCTGGACAGGCAACATTGACTTATAGAATACAGGGGATTAGAAAAGATTATATAATTTTACATCAACTAGTGAGATATTATCCACAGGGATTATCGGGACTATTAAATTGGACGTTAATGTATGGATTTCATCAATATGAGTTACCAAAAATGCTTTTAGGAGTAGCTAACCTTTCTCATGTCAAAATTCTTAGTAAAATAAAGAAAAACCCACCACTCACGAAAGATGGAATATTAATAGTAAAATAATGAATGAAGTTATGAAGAAAAAAATTAATTTTTTTAAAGTTTTCAAATTTTTGAATTTAATAATTGTTTTTGAGTTATTTCTTGTGCTTCAATAAAAAGATTGATTTTTTTTTTCTTATTGCGGTGAGAACTGCACGATCAGTTCTTAGAAAGAAAAGGATTGGTAACAATCCCGATCTGTCTACCGATTAAAAATTTCTTTTACTTACTCTATTCTTTTTTTCTTCTAGAATAAAATAACACTGCAATAACAAAAAAACTGATTGTTGATAATCCTGCAAAACCCGGTGAAGTTTTCGTAGAACCAGTCGATGAAACTGTAGAAGTTGAATTACTTAAAGAAGTGGATGTCGTCGTAGTATAATTTGCAGACCAATCTACTACTAAATTCGTCTTAGCTAAGTATTGATAGCTTAAAGTATTAGTTATTGGATTTAAGGAATCTGTCTGAGATCTATCTATCCCCTGAATCCAATTTCTAGCAAGAATAACATTTTGAGATTGATCTAAGTAGATATATGGAAAGTCTTGTGTTGCATTTTGTTCCAGTTGTTTATAGAGATCAAGTCTTGTAGTTGGACTTGTTGTAGCAGCTGCGTCAGCAATTTTAATCCTTCATACATAAGTCTAATAAATCCATCGCCTTGAGATTGATAGTTCGACGCAGGATCCAAAGGTCCAGGGGTAAGTGAACTAACCTCACCTACGAAAACTCCTGGATTTTGTAATGTTGATTGAACTACTGATCCATGTACCATACCAATTGTCGAAATTATAAATGCTAATATAATAATATGAGAGTGCTGAAAAACTCAATTTAACCTTTTTCGAAAAAGTCAATCTTTATTCAGATTAGCCAATGAAGTTCAAATTTAATTTTTCCTTTTTTCAAAA
>DAHXPE010000453.1 GCA_027364495.1 Candidatus Heimdallarchaeota archaeon
ACAACATTTTTCTTCATCGATTCAGTCTTTTTCCTTAAATCATTAAAAATGAGATTTTTACTTTCCCAGTCTGTAAAATAAGGATAATGAATCATGAGATCGGTGGCTATTTTCTGGTAATTGTAATTGTTAGATTTGTGAGAGAAAGCATACGTGAAAGCCTGGTGAAGATCCCAGAGGGATGAATGATCAGTTTCTGAGGACCAAATATCAAAAAGTAATTCATTTTCTCTCTGAGTAATTTTATGGATATATTGGTATCCATCAAGAAGTAAATGCGCTTCAAAATCATCAAGTGTAATGTAATTCATACCATAAATAGTTTCAGACATAAAATCATTCATAATAGTCGAAATCTGTTCTAATGTATGGTAAACACGACTCAATAATCGCTCCTTACTATTCTTCCTAATGAAAAGACCTGGATTAGCAGGTATAGAGAGTGGGAGGCGATTTTCTATCGGAAGATCAAAAAGTGTATTCTTAACAGGCCAAAAAATACCCCAATTAGAGCACTGAAAAATACGAAAAGCATTGTTAATCTTCATACCAGATCCATGTTGAGGAATGTTCCTGCCCATGAACCATTCAACACCACTATGCCCATCAACGGGAAGATCAGTATCATAGGAATCACCATCAAACTCAAGACCTAAAGTATAAGGACCCTCAACTTTCTTAAAAGGGTGAGATGATTGGAGGTTTTCAAGAATACCATTGATATCATCTTCAAAAATCTGAAAGTGATAAGAAGAACTTAATCCAGCAACAGAATTATCTTGGGTATTTAAAAGAACTTTTAGAGGATATTTACGAAGAGCAAGACCTTTAACACTACTCCAAACTTTATCAAACATGTCAGAAGTAAAGGAATAGTAGTTATTTGGACGACAGTCACGAAGAGCAAATTCACGAGCAACAATATCACCAGAGAAAGAACTTGGAGAAGAAAGATTGACAATTTGTTCAAGGACCTGTTTTTTGACAGGTTCATCAAGAATAACAAACTTGTTCGTATTACCAAGTCGATCACGGAGAGTAATGCTATCATTGATTAAATCAATATTTTCAAGAGTTCCAACACATTCATCAAACTGTTTAAGACCATTTTTATAACTGATAGATTTAAAATCCATAATACTAACCTTTGAAAGTTTTTAACCATAGGTTTTGGAGTTTTGTAAATATTGCTTTTGAAAGAAGCTAAATATATATTGGAAAAAAGAATATTAATAGTTTTAGATGAAATGAAAGATTTTTATGTCACGAAACCAAAAAAAAGAAATGAATTCAATAGAACGAAAAAGTTTTTATTGTTCATATGGAGTTCATATATTAATAAGTGGTGAGTGATAAAATATTATGATTGATCAAAATCAGAACAATGAAAGTGGGATAAAGGAACTATTTAACTTAACAAGACTAGTATTGAAAATATTTGAAGCACAGAAGCCAACTGAGGAGCTACAAAAATTAACTCAGGCAAAATGTTGGCCCATAATGGCAAAAGAGATACTTTCAAATCTGAAAGAATATGAATATGATAGAGAATTTGGCTATACCTTTAAAGAGGAAATAAGAAAAAAATACGAAACAAAAATAGGAGGAAAAAAAGAGACTAGGAAAGCTATAGCGAAAAATGCCTATTTAGAGGCAGAAAAAAAATTGGAAAAGGCTGGAATAATAGAAAGAAAAAAAAATGGAAAAAGTTACAACGTAACGGGAATAAATGAGTATAAACTAGAAATAATAAAGATTTGGTTAGGATTATGGAATAAAGGAGCAATGGTGGATAAAGAGTTAGCCTTACGAGTAAATTACTTTAGTATAACAGGAATACCAGGGGAAAAAAAGCATGAATTATTAGAATTATTATTTACTGTGTATGGAGGTCTGAAATTAAAAACCTTGGAAAAAAGAGAACTAGATCAAAATATTACATTCAAGGTGCTGAGGATAGTGAAGACAGAGACAGATAAGTATAGGACGAAGAAAAATTATCAGTTAAGAATCCTGCACGGCATTTACCAAGAAATATCTATTAGAGAAGGAATACTTGAAAGAGGACCAGAAAAAGAAGTAAAGTTGCTAAATGATTATAATGAAAGAAAAGATGGATATACGTCTATCTATAACTTCATGGATGAAATATTAACAAAGAAACCTGAATTGCAAAAGAAAAAGAGTATAGTAGTAATAGAATATATGAAAAGTATATTTGGAATAAGAAACATGGACAATTACATGAAACATGGACAGTACTACTATAATAATGAAAATATTAATGGACTAGTCAGAAAATATCCATTACTGGAACGAGACAAAGACAAATTGTTGATGGAAGGAATAGTAGGGATAACGAAGGAACCAAATTCAATGTTTATAATGGCAAATGAGCGATTTAATAGCAATGAAATAGTAAAAGAAGCAAAACCAGCAGGAATAGCATGGCTAGATAGGGATATAATAAATGCAGTATTAGAAGAAAACGAGATATTAGGACCAATAGGCTATCAGAAAGTAAATATGACAGAGAAGATGAAAAGTGGCCTTCAAAAATATTTAGAATCGTTAAAAAAAGCGATACCAAAAGAAAAAAAGAAAATAGAAGAAATACAAAAAGAACTGAGGGAAGAAGAAAAGAACTTAGGACATAAAGCAAAAAGATTGGAAGAGATAAATTATCAAATTCAAGAAGAAGAAATAGAAGAAACACCAGACGAATTGTACTTTGATGAGCTACAATATAGAATGTATTATATAAAGAAAGAAGGAAAGGTGCAGGCAGTAACAGTAATGAATTATAATAGGTTAAATGTCCTGGTAAAAAAAGGAATAGGAATAAGCGTTAAGAAAGGTAAAATGTTTGATATGGAAGAAATTATAGAGGAAAAAATGGAAGAGATAGTGGAAATACTAGAAAAAATCTAATAAAGAAATTTGCAAGTTAAATGTTGACTTACCATATAGTTTGTAATAATCCACTTTTTACAATTTCTTTGTCTCTGGTTATTATTTTTCCAACTTTTTCTTGTTTACAGGTTGCAACTATCATTCTATCATGTAATTCAGATATCGGTAATTCCAAAAATAATTTCCATCCTTCATAGGTTAAGTCTTTAATTAAAAAAGCCGGATTTTCATATAAAGTATCTAAAATAAATTCAAGTTTTGTTTTTTCAATAATTTCACCAAATATTTCTTTCTCTTTTATAAGTGTATAAATCATTTCACCTATTACTATTGACGGTATTAATAATTTTGTTTTAGAGGTTTCAATTTTTTCAAATATTTCATCAACTTTTGTACTGTGCTTATTTACAAAATATGCTAGTAAGCCTACTGTATCTATCCCTATCAACTCATCATTCATCAGTATCGACATTCCATTCCGAACGAATTTCGTTTATTTTCTCCTCTATTTTGTCTAATGGTTCGTTTATTTTTAATATACCCTTTAACATTTTTATTGTCATTGAA
>DAHXPE010000469.1 GCA_027364495.1 Candidatus Heimdallarchaeota archaeon
GTTAAAGACTCGATAAATTCAATTCGATCCAAAGCAGAGCGTTGAATCATATTTTCGGTAACATGTTGGTCCCAGACAATAGTCTGGATCATTAAAAGGATTAGGAAATTAGGAGTTTCATTACATAAACGAATTAAAACGTCAAAAAAAGTAATAATGATATTGGGGTCGTGAAAACGATCGTAAATAGATTCTAATTGATCAAAGCAGAGTAAAATAGGTTGATCAGATAAGGTCATAATGGAATGAAGTACCCGTTGAGCAATGGACTCATCAATAATGGACTCTTTAACACCAAGCTTTTCAAGGATGTCATCATCGATATCATCACCCTGAAGCCAGCGCATAGCATCATCGCGAAGTTCAGGATCAAGGGTATGGAATAAAACTTTTAAAAAAGTGATATCAACGTCAAGGTGGTCTTTTTCAATGCGCTTACTGGCTAAAGAGATAATGGGTTGGAAAACGGAAGAAGAATTAGGTTGATCAATTAATTCAAGAATAGCTGTAGGATTGTTTTGTAATTTGTCTAAAAGATCTTGAAGTTTTTGAGAGAGTTGAGCAGAACGACGTCGCTCAAGAAGAACATTGATCAAAGCAGTAGAAATAATATAGCCAATAAGTTTTTCCATAGAATTATACTTATCACCGGTCTTAACACGTAAAGAAGTGAAAATCTCACGATAAATGTGAGAGAAAATGGAAGTGGAAGAAGAAATGGGTTTAACAGCAACAAAAAGGAACTGTTTATCATCGGAAAGTCGACGTAACCGAGAAATAAAGTGGGTTTTACCAATACCGGGTTGACCCTGAACAAGCATGATTTTAGTAAGATGATTAGTTTTAACATCAGTCAGTGTGTCAAGGACCTGTTGACTAACACGGCCATTAATACTCTCGACATCAGGAGACTCATCCCAGGCACAACGAGCAATGATACCACCGAAAGGATTGGGACTGGAAAGAAGATTTTTATCAATAGGAGAAAGAGACAACAAAAGACCTCCAGCTAACGTCTCCAGACAACATAGTTAAGTAAACCATGAGAAGGATGTTGAATGGATTTATCTTTATCGTTAACTAATTTAGGATCACTGGCAATTTGGAGTTCGATAACACGTTCTTTCTCAAGTCGAAAAAGCTCATCTTCAAATTGAGAACGAGGAACACCGATTATGCTAAGAGCATCCCAAAGTTTAGGAATAGGGACCATGCCGCCACGGCCTTCATTAGAATTGATGGTTTCATAAGCATTTTTAAGTTCAGATGTAAATTGATCAGAAGAAAAAGATTTGGATGGTAATTTAGTGATTGGTATCTTTAAGATATTAAAAAACAATTAAGATATTAAAAACCTTTAAGATCTTAATATCTTTAAGATATTAAAAACCTTTAAGATCTTCTTTGAGGGCAGAAATGTCTTGTTGAGCATCGGTTATTTTATAAGTTGATTTTGAAACAGAGCTTTTTTTAGTTGCTTTAGGCTTTTTAGGGTTAAGCTGATTCCAGAAGGAAGAAGAAAATTTAGCTTTCCCAGCTTTAACTTCGATAACTTTCTTGGAAATGCAAGAATCAAACAGTTCCTTCCCAATTTTAATTATTAAAGCATCAGATTTAACAGCAGTATTCCTAGTAACTTTTGATCGAATAGTAGCCATTTCACTTTCAGTTAAAACGCTCAAAATGTTTTCCGCAAATAAAAATTTCTTGTAATATGAGTTAAATTATTAAATTGAAGATTTAAATCTTTCAGTTTCTAGAAATAAACTGAAATATGATCAAATAACTTAGTAGAAAATGAAATTAAAGTAATTTAAAATCTTTTTTGCGTATTTAACATAAGGATAGCTATATTAAAAAGAAAAAGAGTTTTTTTTATCATTTATACCCAACTGATGAATTTTATTTTGATGAAGGACCAGAAGAGTTATTGATGGAATTGATTAGAATTTTGAATAGAAAATTAATCAATTAACTCCATTAAATCATCAAATATCTTTTTTATTTCTTTATTTCTTTTTTTATCAGCTATTTTGCTTTTAATAAATATTCTTTCTATGATATTAGCTTGTTGTTGGATATTGTCATTCTGAAATGAATCCGCTAGAGTTATTTGTTTAGATCCCCAATAGTAATTCAAATCCTCAATGGTTAGCTCTTCCGACATTAATTTCTCTTTATTTGCTGGATTAGGTTCAATTACAGATGTTTTCTCATGAATATTTCTATAATTTCTCAGCAATTCTAATAATATATCCTTTCGTATGCCTCTTAATTCAAATAATAAAAAAGGATCAGAATCAAATCTTTCGCCAAGGATATAATAAACCGCAGCAATATGTTTACAGGGGTTTGCTGAATCAGGACAACTACAATGAGTCTTCAATTCAGTAGCTGAATGAGGTAAAAGCTTGAAACCTAATTCCTTAATTTTATCATCAATGTTATCAGGCATTTCACCTGTTAAAAGTGATGCTGAGATCAATGCTTCTTCACTAAGTTTAGAAGCGATTTTCTGCCAATCACTCTCTTTATATTGAATGAATGAAATAGTAACCTTATAGGGTTTTGGTCTTGATCCTTGAACATTAGATGTTGCGACTCCATCTTTAAAGGTTATATCAAGGACCTGTCCCTGTCGAGCGTAGGTTTTTCCTCTTTGTAACCTATTTTTCCAACCAAATGACTCTAAAACTTGTATGAATTGCTTTCCCCACCAGGTTTGAGTAAATTTTCCTCTTGCAGATTTAGCTTTAATTCCACCATTCGTTTCAATTGGTCTAGATGGTTCAAACCTACTTGAATAGTAACTTGAATATTTACGTTTAGGATTCATATAAATCTCCTACATCATATTGGTCTTGTGATAAAGTAATTAAATCTTTAAATTCGTCAGTACTCAAAGAAGTGAGCCAATCCTCTCCAGTATCAATTATATTTTCTGCTAAAGCCACTTTTGACTCAATTAGTTCATCGATTCGTTCTTCTAAAGTACCTTTAGTTATAAATTTGTGAACTTGAACGTTTTTCAATTGTCCAATTCTATATGTTCGATCTGTTGCTTGATTTTCGACAGCTGGATTCCACCAGCGATCATAATGAAATACATGACTGGCTTTGGTTAGGTTAAGCCCTGTTCCTCCAGCTTTTAATGATATTATCAACACTGGACATGAAGTTCCATTTTCAGTAAAATTTTTAATTAATTCATCTCGTTTTTTGAGTGACAGGCCACCATGTAAAAATGGAACTTCCAGAAACAGTTTAACTTGTAAAAATTTCTTTAAAATAGTTCCCATCTCTACAAATTGTGTGAATACTAGCATACTTTCTCCAGATTCAATTATTTCTTGAGCTAAATCCCAAAGTCTTTGTAATTTTCCAGATCTATCTTCTATTTTACTATTATCGGACAATAAATTAACAGGATGATTACAAACTTGTTTAAGTTTTAATAATGTGGCTAACATATTCCCTCTTCGTTTAATGCCATTGGATTGATTAATAACTAATAATTGGCTATTTAATATGGATTGATAGAGCGTTGCCTGTTCTTTGGTCAAAAAGCAATATTCTTTTGTTTCGATTTTATCAGGTAAATCGGAAATTATTGACTTATCAGTTTTTACCCTCCTCAATATAAACGGTTTGATCAAATTTTTCAAACTGTCCAGCGAAGGTTGCTGATGATAGCGTTCAATTGGAATAATGAATTTTTTCTTGAAATAGTTTAAATCACCTAAGTATTGAGGCTCGATGAAATCTAACAGGGACCACAACTCTACTAAACGATTTTCTATAGGTGTTCCGGTAAGAATTATCTTATTGGTTGCTTGTAACATCCTCAAAGTCTGAGCTTGTTTGCTTAAAGGATTTTTAATGTTTTGAGCTTCATCAACAATAACAAGATTCCAACGAATTTTTTTCAGAATATCAATATCTCTTCTTGAAATAGAGAAACTTGTTAAGACGATTTCAGAACTAGATAATTCAACAGAAGATCTGTTCAAACCGTGATACATAACCCAGGTCAAGGAAGGAGAAAATCTGTCTAATTCTTTTCCCCAATTGTTTAACACACTTGTAGGTGCAATAATTAAAATGTTTAATCGACTAGCTGATTTCTTGTGGTTAGATTTGGGTTCTTTAGTATTTGCAATAGAATTTTTATCAGGTTTTGCAGTAGAATTGGAAAATGTTTCAGTAGTTCTATTTTCCTTAAGAATGAGAATAGTTGCAATTACTTGAATAGTTTTGCCCAAGCCCATATCATCAGCTAGGCAAGGATTCAATCCAATTTTAAGCATAAAACTTAACCAAGAAACTCCGTTTAATTGATAAGGCCGAAGCGTACCGTTGAACGATTGAGGAATTTCAGAGATAGAGAACTTCTGTTTATCGAAGAATGAATTATTCATCCAATCAGGTAAGATAAGTTCTTTTACCAATAAGGAATCCTTAACAGTATCTGATATAGAATTTAATTTAAAAAGGTCTTTTAAGGTTAAACCAGATTTTTGAATTTTTGACCAATAATCAATTGTTTTTTGTAAAACAGTTGAATCAAGCTCAATCCATTTACCTTTATGATAGATAAGTGGTTCCTTTAAGTCAGCTAATAGAGAAATTTCTTCTTGAGTTAAAACGTCATCACCAATGGCAATGTTCCATTGAAAATTCAATAAATTAGTGCTACTTAAGAATTGTTGACTGGTAGTAGTTACAGAAATCTTAACGCTAGGTCGATATATAGAGTGTTCTGACTTACTTTCAAAAGGGACAATAATCCCAAAGCCAAGTGATTTAAGAAGTAGTGCTTTAGTATTAAGAAAATCAAAGGCTTGATTTGTGGTAAGCGTAGAGTATTCCGGGACTTTTTCTTTTAAAGAAGATCGAATAAGAGGATAAGCTTTTGCTGCTTTGCCAAGATTAAAAAGCAAAAATTCCTGGGGATTTTCAAATTTCTTGTTTAAAAAGTTTAAGGTGGAACCTTTGGTTCTCCAAATATCTCCTGCTGGGATAAGTAAAGATTGATCGTCAACTGATTGAAGTAAATAACTTAATTTCCAAGAAGAAAGGTCTTCAGAAGGCGGTTCTAATTTAAAACACATTTTAGCAGTCTGAAGTTCGTAACTATCAAAGTTGTTGTTTGAAAATGAGATGAAATCATCAATTATACTAGAAAATTCTTTTAATTCATCTAAAATTGTGGTATCGGAAATAAAAGAGCCTAACCAGGAATTAATAAATTTGTTTCTTAAAGTAGATGTTTTTTTATTCTTTTGTCCTAATTTGGCAATAAATTTAGATTTCTTTTGTAAATTTTCTTTTATTCTAATTCGCAAAAGATGTTCAAGAAAATTTTTGAGTAAATTGACCTCTTTGGAATCACCTGTCGAAACATGAAATTCAGAATTGAAAGCAATCCACAGAGTAGGTATATTGTGGACGAGAAAATTCCATTCATTTAGTGATTGATTATCAACCATAGCAGTTGGTAAAACTATAATTGAGCTTTTAGAATGCTCAATAGAAGGAAGAAAACTCTTATTATCATACAATTTCTCAAAAAAAGCCTCAACTGAAAATAAAAATTCTATTGCAAATACTAAAGAAAATATCAACCACAATCCTGCTTTCAATATGAGTGTTACCAATGATGGGTTTTTGATCCCTAATTCAGTTATTGAAACGAAATATCCAGGATTAATTTTATTTCAAAAAATGAATGAATGCATTCCCATTGCAACAAGATTTGGTGAAGAAGCTATTCAGTTTTTACATGAAAAAGAAAATGTCTCTATTTCACCTGACCAGACTTATCAAATTATTGATCTTGCTTATCAGCCTGTTCCTGGTATTTTCTGTCAAATTGAAATTGAAGAATTACTCGTAAACACCTCAATTCTTCATTTACTTTTTTCTAAATCTCTTCCTTTTTATGACGAAATTGTCGAATACCAAAATTATTTAGCCAATGAATTAGTTCTATTGAGGAATTCAAAATAGACATTTTTATTCTACAAACGCTTCATTAAGGGAAATCCGTGAAATATTTGCAACTCTTTATAAATTTGATTTTAGCGATTATATTGAATTCAATGTTGTGCTCAAGATATAATAACATAATTAAAATAAGAAAATGGTCTTCCTTATGCAATCGTTAAAGAAGGAATATTTTCTAATCATTATATTACTCTTAGAATTGAAAAAATGCCTTTATTCTATAATGGTAAATTTGTGAATTCTCATGAAT
>DAHXPE010000548.1 GCA_027364495.1 Candidatus Heimdallarchaeota archaeon
GTTTCTTGAAGATTTGAAAACAAAGATCCCATCTAACTGGGAAGTTATCATCGTTTGTGATGGAACTGATAAAACCGCTGAAATTGCAAAAAAAATTGATGACAGATTCAGGGTTCTTTCCTTTAGCAAGAGGCTTGGAAAAGGGGGGGCCACTAAAAAGGGATTCTTAGCTGCTACTGGAGAAATTATAGGATATGTAGATGCAGATGGAGCAATCCCTTGGGAAAGCATCCAGAAAGTTTTTGGTGTTGTCTTAAATGGTGAGAAAGTTGCAGTAGGTTCCAGATGGATGAATGATTCAAAAGTTTTAATAAGACAACCAATAGCAAGAGTGATTCTTGGGAGATTGTATCACTATTTCACAATGCTTTTTCTAAGAGTTAACATCAAAGATACTCAATGCGGACTTAAAGTATACAAAAGAGAAGTAATAACAAAGATTCTTAAAGACATCACTATTAGTAATCTATCCTTTGATACTGCTTTTCTTTATCATTCCCAAAAAGCTGGCTACAGTGTTACAGAAATTCCAATTTCCTGGAAAGACATGGATGGAAGTAAAATTTCCCCTGTTAAAACTTCAATTATTATGCTTATAACTTTAATTGGAATAAGACTTGCGCATTCAAGATTTTCAAGTAAAATCTTAAAATTTATAGAAATAAATTTCATAAATTTTAGTAATATAAGATTTTGAAATATTTGTGAAAATTTGATACGAATATCATAATTATTTTTTCAAAAACATATCATATTTGATCAATTCAAACTGGTTTCCTTCTGATAGATTTATTTTCTGATAATGTGTTAATGTATCATTAAACTTTTCATATTTCATTTACTGGAGCAAAATCTCCTGTTTTTCTTTACTGAATATTCTTCAACTTGATTGATTCTAACTTTATAGAGAAAAGTGTGTTAATTGTTACAATCATGATTGCTAATTAATAATAAATGGTAAAACAGTTGTTCCAAGTGATTTTTCTCAGCCTATGTATTTATTTCAAATGTTTGAATCAAATTATTAGCTAACATCATTTTTGTGGATTTGGCTACCATATTGAAAACGGAATATTTTTCTTAAAATACAGGGAAAATTTTTGAGTTATGATTGCGCTAAGTATGACCATTGCTATTTCAATTGTTGACAGAGTTTAGATATTCATCAATGAACTTTTAGAAGTACTTCTAGTGCAATGCTAAACACTAAAATTAATTCCTTCTCTTCGTGAACACAAATGGATTTGAACTTTAACGATTGTATATTTTATTCTCATCTCTTTTATATGCTTGATATAAATGATTTTATCGATATTTACATCATTGCGAATAAATTTTCTTTATTTTTTATTAAATAGTAATTTGTAGCCATACCTTAGAAAATCTCTTTTTATCAGATGAATACCACATACTTTAGGATTATACTAGAAAAAGAATGTGTCAACCACAAAGAAAGTCATTAAAGCCGGACCAATTCCTATGAGGAATAAAAGCGTAAATGCACTCTATTTACTTGTAAAATATTTCCTTGCTCAAATTACCTTAAAATGCCTATTTTATGTTAGTAGTATATGAAATATGCAAATATTTTTCCTTTTCTTATTTTTATTTGTTTTTTCTTTAAAATCATGTGATGCTTTTAAGAATGATACAAAATAGAAAACCTCAAAAAATAAATGACTATCCTCTTATCATGGAAATACTATTATATTTAGATTAAATTTAGATTTATTTATTATGATATCTGAAATCAAGATATTAGTCATAGCATCTAAAGTTCGAAATCCTATTTCTGGTAGACTCAAAGTTCTCCTTAATTGGACTAAAGGTTTCAAATCGAAATTAATAATTATAAAGCCAACTTTTAATTTAGAAGATCTAAAAGTTGTATCCTCGGGTGTAAATATTGAAATTGTAAATCAACATGACGCTAAACTCGCTATTGAAAACTTCGGTCCTTCTTTTGTTTTCATAGATGATAGAGATTTTGATATTTTGAATCTTCTTAAAGATTATAAAATCATTTCATATATTTACCCAATTCATGGTTTATGGGCAATGCCGGGGTTAACAACCTCACATTTAATTGGTTTAACAGAAAAAACAAAGGTGAAAATTTATCGTACCATACCACATTTTAAGTTGAGAAATAAGTATCAGAAATTTAAAAAGTACTCCTCTACGATTATTGCACAATCATACACATCTTCGGGCATTTTAAGATATTATTATGGGTTAAACCCATCAATGGTTCTATACAACCCAGTTGACAGATCAATCTTTAAACCTATGGATTCAATTGAAAAAAAAATTAGCTCGAATGAAATAACAATGTTCTTGGGGTCAAATAATGGAGATACGGATTTGAATTTGGTTAAAAAAGTATCTAGAATCTCAAAAAATTATGGCCTTACCCTAAACACATTCGGATATGAAAAAAACCTTCAATACGCTTTAGAAAACAATAGGGAAACTATATATTTTAAGAAAATATCTGATTCAAATCTTGCGAATATCCTATCTCGTTCCCATGCAGTAATTTTACCTCAAGTTGATGAACCAGCAAGCTATGTTGGTATAGAATCTATTTCTTGTGGCACACCCGTAATCTCATGCTACGTGGATGAATCTATTGTTCCCAGTATTAGTGGATACATCTCTACTTCTGAATTATTTGAAAAATTTTTGAATTCAATTTTAAGCAAAGGTATTGAAAAAACATTGTATGAAAAAACTATTGGTCATTCTGCTCTTTTTGATAACGAATTAGAGGCTAGGAAACTTATCTCTTTTTTAAAATTTCTTCCAGAAGATGATTAATACGGTTGAGACTTTTATCTCTGTATTAGTTATAGCTTACAAGAGGAAGCAATTTCTTTATCAAGCTCTTAATTCTTTGACTGAACAAACATTGGATAAAAACTATTATGAAATTGCTGTAATTACGGATTTTGAAGTGCTTGATGAAAAAAATTTTATAGAAAAAGGAATAATATTTTTCAGGGATGAAAGAAAAGAATATTGTAAAAAAATGAGCTCAGTTATAGGATCACTAAAGGGTAATGTGATCTGTATCTTAGACGATGATGATCTTTTCTTTGCGGAGAAATTATCTACTATTTTTAAAATTTTTTCTGAAAACGAAGATATTTCATTTGTACAAAATAATATGTGCATTATAGGGAAAAATGGAGAAGTTATCAGAGAGCGATTTTACTCATTTCCAAATGAATTAGTCAATGTAAAATCAGAAATTGATTCGTACGGTTATTTTAAAAAATTATTTAAAATGAAGTTTGGGTTCAACGGTAGTTCTATTTCTGTAAGAAAAGAAGTTATAACTCAAAATATTGAAATTTTATCTTTAATGTCGGGAAGTGTTGAAGCATTTCTATGGCTATCAAGCATTAGCCAAGGGAAAAAGAGCTATTTTGAGAATAATATTTTAACCGCATATAGAATACATGATGATAATAACTCAGTTGCTTTATTAAATGAAAAACGGAGGGGGAGCATGTACAAAAGACACCTATCTGACTGGAAAAGCCTTTATAATATTCCAATGAGTGAAGACAAAAAATGGCTAATTGATGTTATTAAAGAACAGACAATATACCTTGAGATAATGAATGAAATTTTCTCTTCCAAACCAAATAAACAACGAATGTTTTCATTCATTAAATCATTTTATTTTAACTATAAGTTGTCATTTTCTGTTAAGATAATATCTATTATTGGATTCACAATTTCACTTCTATCTGTAAATTTATCACGATATTACTTTGGATTTATATCTACTATTTTATGGAAATAATAACCAATTTTTATGGGGAGATTAAATAATTCATAGAGTCAGCCTTACAGAAAAATAGGTTTTCCAATTTAATGGCATCAAATGAATAAATGAATCGTTTAGATCTCTTTTTGTCAAGCAAAAGGATGTTCAGTGAACTTAGACTTATTGTTCAACGCATAAGATTCTATTTAAGGTGAATATTGGGTTAATCAAAACCTATAAAAAACATGTTTGTGAAGTGCTTTGAGAAGAACAAATAAATTACATGCTTATTAAAAATTATAGATAGAACTGATTCATAAAAGATTTACTAGTAGAATTATTTGAATGTGGCACATTAATCACATTGAAAGTTGTTATAGTACCACATAAGAACTTCAAATGTGTGAATGAGCTTTTCGAAATTAATCGCATCTACGCAGAAAAACAATAACGACAATATAAAATAGTTAATATTTTTTCAATTCGATTTCCATAAGGAAAATAATAGTTTGAATTACTTAATTGAGAATGAACTAATTCTGATATTAATTCGGTTTCGTCAAAAAGCAGAGTTCTGCATATAAATTCATACGTTGATTTACCACTAAAAGAAAATAAATTGAGGTTAAATATAACATACAAAAAAGAAACGGAAAGAATTCGGCATTTTCATAGCTTATGTAGTTTATTTAACTTCGTATTGAATAAAGTCACTTTCACGAATCCTTTTTAATTATATCGATAATTTTTTCTTCCCACAAATTAGCCATTATATCCCAAGAATGTTCAGAAGCGTGTTTTTTACATGAATCATACCATTTTTCATAACCATTTTGTAAAATTCCAATAATAGCATTGGCCAAAGAAATTATATCATTATCTTTCACTAATATTCCATTTTTTCCTTGTAATACAGAATCTCTAACACCGGGAACAGAGAATGCAACTGTAGGAGTTCCAAGGGCAGAAGATTCTAGGATTGAATATCCATATCCCTCCGTTCTTGACGTGTGAATGTTTACCCATGATTTGGCAACTTCCTCATAAAGTTTTTCATCAGGCAACTTTCCCATGAATTCTATTGCTTCTTTAATTTTTAAATTTTTAGCTATTTTTTTAGTTGCTTCTAGAGATGGCCCATCACCAATCATCTTTAGTTTAATATCATCAAAATTCCTTTTAATGATTTCCAGAACTTGAACAATTACCCACGGTCTTTTATAATCTCTAAACCCTCCAAAATAAACCAATGTTGGAGATCTGTCTTTATTTATATTTATTTTTATAAGATTGTTGTCAACACCAGGAGAAACGATATTTATTCTGTTTTTGTTTATACCCAAATTAACTAAATCATTCTTAGAACTTTCGCTTTCTGTTATAAATTCCCATTTTCTATATATTATTGGATACGACAACTCAGCTATTGTTAAACCGACCATGAGAGGGAATCTCACCTGACCTTTAAGTGATCTTTTATGAAGATGCCTAAAAAATACAATACCCGGTATTTTCGTAATTCTTTCCGAAAGCCAAGGAACAACATGCCCAAGATCATCAATAATAAAATCAGGATCATACAATTTAATTATTTTACCCACATTTAAATGGGCATTTAGGTTTCCCTCCATCCTTTTGATGTTAATTCCATCAATTTGATCTTCGAATTTTAATTCCTTTTCTTTTACTGAAACCCACGTTACACTATATCCTTTTTTAACAAATCTTCTACCTAATTCATAAATGGTTTTTTCTGCTCCTCCTGCGTTTTTGGATTTTACATCCCTATGTGAAAACCATAATATTTTCAATTGCGACGAAATACTTTTTAAATTTATAGACTTTGACTATGATGCCATGAGATAAATTTTATTAATATATCAATTATTTATTTGTCGAACATTACAATATTCTCAACCGGTAACGTTTCTTTTTTTTAATTTTTAAATCCATTTTTTTGGAGTTTTCTTTTAAGTTTTGGATTTTGTATGATTTAATCTCTCTTTAGTTTTAGAATTACTAAATTTGTCATCGAAATAACTTAAAAATCAATTACAATTTTTATAAACAAATATGTACAATTTACGAGAGTTCTTCGATCTACAAAATAATCATTGGTTAAAACTCAATACACACTATTCAAAGTATAATTGTAACTATGATAAAATTTTTATGTACATAGAAATACGTTTTTTATGAACGAGTTGATGAAAATAGCTTATGAAGATAAATCTAAGATATTACAATATGCAAATAAAGGTTTAATGGGTTGCGAGAAACAAGTTATAATTCCTCAATTGACAAGAAATGACAAAGTATTGGACGTGGGATGTTTTGTAGGGAGAGTTACCTTTGAACTCTCTAAACTTGTTGATGAAATAGTTGGAATTGATATTTCTGAAACAGGTATTCAATATTCAAATAGTCAAAAAGAAGCAAATGGAATAGTCAATGCTAAATTTTTATTATGCTCAGCTTCAAACATTCCTTTATCGGATAAGTATTTTGATAAAATTATCATCCCCTATAATGGTATTGAGGATGTTTCACCAGAGTCTGAAAGACAAAAGGTATTTGTGGAATTGGAAAAAAAATTATCGAATAAAGGAGTTTTAATATTTAGTATTCATAATAAATATTATTTTCGATGGTATTTCCACATTTTGATTTTAAATGCAGTAAGAAGTGCTTCAAAAGTTTCACATAAATCTATTTTAAAAATGATTTCGAAATTCAAAAATGAAAATGCTGCAAAACTTCTATTATCTGGTGAAAAAGATTCTATTGTGTGGAAAGAACCAGATTCTAAAGAATATCTTCAACATTTTTTTTATTCTCATAAAAAAATAGTTAAACAACTAACTTTAGCAGGTTTTAAAATTGATAGATTAATCAGTATTGAAGACCAGAATCCTCATTCACAAGAAGGGCTTTCAAAGGGTGTAATCTCAAAAAAACTACCATCCTTTTTAATTCCAGGGTTCTACATCATTTCTTCTAAGGTGTATTGAGAGATGAGTAATGATAGATATGTTAAATCTAATTTTCGATTTGAAATCACTAAAATTGAGGATTCTAGAGAATTAATGAACAAGATCAGAAATAAACAAACGCTTGTGTACCCTTCTCATGAGCCAAATTATCTTAATGCAATCTCTAATTTTAGTAATTGTAGATTAATCATTGTTTATGAAGATGAAGTAGAAATTGGTTATGTTCCGACATATATATCAAGAATCGGTCACTTGATCCAATACGCTAATTTAGAAATCCCAAGCGAAATTATTACTAAAAATTACCTTAATTTCTTTAACTCATTATATAAATTCGTGATTCGTAACTATACCATTTTCAATTTTGTTTTTAATTTTTTAGATCCAATGAAATCTAAATCCTTTGAACTACTAAATAAACATAATATATTAAGGTCTGAATTTAGAACTTTCATAATTGATGGAAATTGGAACCCTTCTGGAGATGTGTTGTATTATATAAGAAAAGGAATAAAAAATAAATTGAGGGCATTAGAAAAGCCGACTGATTCAGATATAATGACTTATTTTCAAAGTTGTGTAATGAATAGCAGAACCCGTAAAGGTATTGGCAACATTAAATCTGATGAAATTGATAATTTGATTCACCTTTATAAGTTTTTGATTGACAATAACTCTGGTATTCTGAATTTAATTGTAAATGATCATGATGTGGTGGTCAGTGGCGCATTTTTTTTATACAATAAGATGGTCTGCACTTACTTTAATGCAGGTAATTCAGAAATTGGATTAAAATTGGGAGGAAGCTACCTTTCAATATATAATGGTGTTAATTATGCTTTAAAACATGGAATGTATTTTGACATTGCAGGTTCATATCTTAAAAGAAGTGAGACTTATGAAAAATTATATGAATTTAAAAAAAAGTGGGGTACAGAAGTAGATGTCAGCCAATATATAGGAGGCTCTAATTGCATGGTAAATAAGTTTCTTAAAATGAAACGGAAAGTTTAAACATTAAAAATACAATTATCAACTTTAATCAAGGTCAGGATTGAAACAACATTTGATTTTTTTCTAATTGAGTGGTCTTTATTCACAAAATATTGGAAAAAATTGACGAGTCTAAAGTGATTTATTGATGTCATATTTTTTTGCTTTACTTGTATTTAAGTTAGATTAGTATGCTCTAAACAAGGAAAAGTTTTTAAGTTGAAGATAAATCAATTTTGATGAAAATAGGAAAAATTTTTTTCCTTGATGTGTTTTTTACTGTAGGCATACTTTTAATTGTAACTGCCGATATTAAATCAGCGGTTTATATTTATTGGTGGCCAAATTCAAACTTTAATATAATATCATTTTCACAACTCTTCAATAACTTCATTTCTCTCCCTATTGAAATTTCAAGTTTATTATTTAACAATAATCCTAAATTATCTCTTATCTTTACATATTGGATAATTTATTTAATCACTATTCCAATTTCACTTTACCTAACCAGAATTTTTCTAGAAGAAACTGCCTCTATAATGAGTTTTATATATAAAGTTTTATTTCCATATATATCTATTTTGTTTTTTCTATTTCTTCCATTAAATTCCAATTCTATTTTGTCGTTTGAAGGTGTTCAAGTTGGAGCTTTTGCCTTTCAAATTTTTATAATTTATTCAATTCTATTATCCGCCATTATTTTTTCCCTTACTATGAAAGTAAAATTTTTTCTCGTCTTTATAATATTATTTTCAATTTGCTCTTTTCAATTTGCATACCTTTCAACAATTTTTCTCTTAATGATTTTATTGCTTTTTTCTTCCATAACAAGAGGCAAATATTTCAAAGTTAAACCGACTGCACTTACAATAATTGTTCTTTCTATAATTATTTTTATAAAGTTGATTACCTTATCCACATTACCAAGTGGTTTAGCAGTAGTTAGTCCATACCTTCCAAATATCCCATTTGGTTACCCAACAAACCCCATAGATAAAACAATACTCCTCTTTTCATATTCAAATTTATATAGTGTACCATTTATACAATCCTTTTTTGGAGGTCCCTTTTACCCACCACCATTCACATTTTTTACATATACTGTTTTTATAACATTATTATACTTATTAGTTATTGTAGCAGTAATATTAGATTTAACGAATCGTGAATCAAAGAAATTACTTTCATCTTTTTCAATTGCATTGATTTCCATTTATATATTTAATTTAACAATTGGTTCAGATATTTCAACCATAATCCCGGCAGGAAATATTTATTTCAACGTCATATCAACAATTACAAATAACCCAGAATATCTAGTAATTCTAGAACAATTTTTATTTTCTTTAATTTTATTGCTATCGTTATCAACATCATCCTTATACTTCAAAAAACTTGGAAAATATATTAAATTAAAGCTTGCTATGATGTTTAAAATTAGATTCAGGCTCAAAAACAATAATTTTGTTTCATACACTTTATTTGTACTTATTTTGTTGATTCTTTTGTCTCCATATATTTTGAATTTGACAAATCAAAGCACAGATAAAAACTACACTAATTCAGTAGAAGTAGATTCGTATCTTGCTAAACTTGGTACCCCTCTGACTTTTTTTTATTTCCCTGGAAATTATAACACAACACAATTTATGGTCTTATCAAATTATGCAAATTCTCAAACCTATTTAAATGCACAGAAATCTTTACCTCTTTATTATTCCTTAGGTGATAATATACTAACTTCAGGTTTTCTTGGAACAAAAACTATAGATCCTGGTTTTTTTTCCTATATTTTAAGTACATTCAGTTTTAAATATCTCGTAATTTCAAATTTAACTTATTCAAATAATCTGAATAATTCCAGCTACTTTCATTTCATTAAAAATATTAAAGGATTCGAGATATTTGAAGTGACCCCACCTAAAGTCAACTTTAACGATATATTACTCACTTCATCTGTAACTGTACTCAAAAATTTTATTTCGTTAAAAAAAGTTTATCCAGTTTGGCAATATTCTTTTGCAAATTATGATCAATTGAATTACTTAAATGGAAATGGAAGCTTAAAATTATTCATCCCTTATTTCTTTTCTCCATATCGATTCTTTACATATAATTTGAACAAAACAATAATCATCCCATCCGAGTATTCCAGATACACTAATGCAAATACTAATTGGGCAATTGGATATCCACAGGACTATCCTCAGGAGACCTGGACAAATGTTGCAAATACACTTTCAAATTACCAATTTCAAAATGATCTCAATCCATTGTACGGTGTAACTTTTTCAAATGCAAACAACACTTTACTTTCTTTTAATGCTAAAATGGTTGATGGAAATTATATGGTACTATCTAGAGTATTATTCAGCAATAGAGGAGGTGAAATGACTTTTTCGATTAATGGAATAAAAACTATTTTATCAACGAATTCTAACCTTTCTTATTTTTCATTCATTCCAATTTCAACTGTAGATATAAACAATGGAAATCTCCAAATTATTTTAAAAAACAATTTTGGTTTGAACGCAGTTAATGTTTTTTATTTAATTCGGGAAAATGTGTTTAATTCTACAATGAAACAAATAACAGGAGGTTTAAATGACACAAATCTAAATAATCTAACATATAACTATTCTATATAGGGTATTCTGAAACGCTCATTTACAACAAAATATAATTTTATTCATAGAAAATTCTAATTTGATAGTGTACATGAATTGCTGTAATTTCGAAAAGATCCGGTACAACCCTAATCTACCTCCATGTTCATATACTTTCTTCCGGTGATCCACTCTTCATTTATGTCCATCATTATGGTCACAACAAGTCTCAGAATGGACTGTTCAGACGGAAATACACCTATCTTCTTTGTCCTCCTCTTGAATTCAAGGGTCAGTCTCTTCAGGACGTTTGTCGTTCTCAGTCTTTTCTTGCATAATTCACCGTACGCCTTGTCGTTGTATAGTGAAGGATACCATCTTTCAAACATGTCAGATGCCTTGTCCAACCCTTCCTTTATGAGGGTATCCTGTGCCTTTGATACAAGGGATTCGTTTTCAAGGGCCTGATTTACGATCTGCATTACTGATGGTCGTTTCTTCTTCGGTATGAGTTTCATGAGGTTTCGCATGAAATGGACATGGCAGAACTGCCATGCTGCACCCAGGAATGATCTTGTTACGGATTCCTGTATGCCCTTGTGACCATCTGATATCACCAGTTCAATGCCTTTAAGGCCCCTATCTTTCAGATAATCAAAGAATGATTCCCGATCCCATCTCCGTTTCAGAATCACACATAGTTTGCTTGAAAGTATCTCCCTTTTCCCTCACTGTCAATGCCAATGTACATATACAACGCTTTGTTCCCAAATTTCCGTCTTCTCCTTATCTTGAAGTATGTTGCTTCTATGTAGATGAACTTCTTTCTTTAAAGGAATGATTTTACCTTTGAGTCAAGTTCAGATGCAAGCGTTGAGACATATGAAGCGGGATATATTCTAAACCCCAAGGGATTCAATGACATTCCTGGTGGAAACACCCTGTATGTATGATTCCAGTATTACGGAGTTGAGGGCATTCTCAACCCTTGAATATCTCTCAAATACATGGGTGCTGAAGGAAAACTCCCCTGTCTGCGGTTTCTTAAGATCCAGATTCCCGTCTGTTGTTTTCAATGAGCTCTTTCTTGAACCATTCCTGTGTCCCTTTCTCTCTTCCGATCTCTCGTAGGGAAGAGAGGATACCTGTATCCTTGCCACCTATTCCGTGACTGTGTTTAGAAACCCTTCCATGAGCTTTTTCTTTCCTTCCTTGCTGTCCAGAAGAAAACTACTTATTATCTCTTTCATTACATCCAATTGGTCCTGCATTTTTTCACCTATTCAAATCTGAATTGTACAGGACCTCTTCAATTTTACAGCAGATTCAATACACT
>DAHXPE010000553.1 GCA_027364495.1 Candidatus Heimdallarchaeota archaeon
CAAAATATTTTTATTAAAATAAATGAACTTACAATCCAAAAAAAATCATATTATGAAGCTTCTATAAAAAATAAGCAACTATAGTTTTATTTATGTTATATTTTTAATAATAAAATTACTTAAGAAGTAAGGATTATGAACTCGATGACTCAACAAACCAAACCTGCCAATAGGCTTGAAAAAGTATCTCCATCAGCCATGAGAGAACTATTTGAAATTGCTGGAAGGCTAAGAGCTCAAGGAAAAAGAATTATTGATTTTGGATTAGGGGATATTGATATTCCACTCTCACCTGAGGTTCGCCAAGGTATTATTGATGCTATTGACGAAGGAAAAACGCGTTATGGACCTAATTCTGGTGAAATAGTGTTAAGACAAGCAATTGCTAGAAAATATAAAGAGCAAAGAGGTGTTGATTTAACTGAACCAAATATCCTTGTCACTTGTGGTGCTTTGGAGTCACTTTTAGACATTGCTTTAGCTTATGTCAACCCTGGTGATGAAGTTGTATTTCATGAACCAACCTTTCCCTATTTTGGTTCTCAGGTACTATTAGCAGGAGGAGTCCTAAAACCAATAAGCTTAGATAGTTCCACCGAATTTAAATTAACTCCTAACCTTCTCAAAGAAAAAATAACTAATAAGACAAAAATTGTTGCCATTAATTATCCAACAAATCCTACTGGAGGGGTTATCACAAAAAATGATTTGAAAGGAATTGTCGAAATTTGTGAAGAAAAAAATATTTTACTCGTATGTGATGAGGTCTATGAACATATAACTTACGATAATTTCAAGTCTCCTTCGGTTCTTGATTTTGACTATCAAAATGTAATAGTTGTTAATAGTGCATCAAAAGCACTTCGTATGACAGGTATTCGTGTAGGATATTGTCTTTCACCATTAAAAGAAATAATTGCACCTATCGCTCAGATTCACCAATATAACACAGCTCACGCTGGAGTACCTAATCAAATGGGTGCGTTAGCTGGCTTAGAGCATGAAAAAGAAATTGTGGCAGACACAATAAAAATATTTGATGAAAGAAGAAAGGCCTTGGTTGAATATTGGAGTAAAATACCAGGAGTCAAATTTTCTAATCCTAAAGCAACCTTTTATTTATACCCAGATATATCTGGTTCTGGAATGAATTCAGCAGAATTCTCAAAATTTGCATTAGAAAATGGTGTTGTTGTTGTCCCAGGGCACACCTTTTGTTTTAATAAAAAGGTACAAGGAGGAGAAAATTTCGTTCGACTCAGTTATGGCGTTGGTGCAATTTCAGATATTAAAGATTCTGCCCAGATGCTTATTGATGGTTTTGAAACTATGAATTAAGAAAAAAAAAGCACTTTAAATTAAATTGTTTCGCGATTTTCTAAATTCAAATTAATATCAATTATCTCTAATTTATTTTCTCTAAGAATAGTAATAGAAACACCGAAAATAATTATAAAACCTCCAATTATACTTATTACGGAGGGATATTCAAATAATATTATCATAGCCAATATAGAAGAAATAATTGGTTCCCCAAGGGTTACAACTGATACAACAGCGGCTTTAATTTCTTTTAGAGAATAATTATATAATGTATGTCCAAAAATAGTGGGAATAATAGCAAGTAAAAAAAATCCCAAATAAGCATAGATTGGTAGATTACCCGTCAAAGAATAAAAAAATTCGTTGCTCGACGTAAGTAAGGCAATAATGGCAAGAAAAATGGAGCTTATAAAGTAAATATAAAATGTGTAAGTAAACAAATCAATCTCATGAGAGGATCTGATAAATCTTCCAATAATAATGTATCCAGAGAAAGTAACAGCTCCAATAAAAGCTAAAATATTACCATAAAAAGGATCTGGAGCTTGTGAACTCGGTTGGATACTACCAAAAACAATAATTAGACCGCCAATAATTGAAATAAGAATGCCACCAATTTGATAGCGGTTAATTTTTTCATTTAGAAAAACAAACCCTATGATAACAACCATAGCAGGTGAGGCATTAACGATAACCAAACTTTGTGCAATAGTCGTATAAAAAAGGGAGAGAATCCAAGAAGCAAAATGAAGGGCTAAGAAAAATCCTCCAAGAATAAAATAACCAATTTGTTCTTTTGAAATTTTTTTTAAATTAATAAATTTCTTTGAAAAAATGATTATTAGTAAAGTAAGTATCGAAGCTAAAAATTGTCTCCAAAAAGCAATTATAATCGCTGATGCCGGAGTCAAACGTATGAAAATTGAAGAAAAGGATGTAGCGCAAAGAGCTATACCAAGTGCAATAATATATCTATTCAAACTTCTATCATCAGTCAAATTGAAGGTAAAGGTCTAATTAATTTTAATAAAACAGCCTAGATTAGTTAAGAATATGGAATTTTATATTAATATTTTTTTGTGTTTAATTAATGTTATTTGACTTTTAAAAAAACAGAGCCCCCTTAAGATACTCCGCAAATATAATCTGAGGCTAATTTATCAATTTTATCGTTCTTGGACTATTATTAGGTATTTTGTAAGGAATCTTTGACTGACTGCCCGTTTTTAGTGAAGGACGACTTGTTGTTATCCTAATTAACTTTTTCAAAATAAACTCTGATGTTGTGATTTGTTCATATAGGTACAGCATTAGTGGTTATTGTATATTATAGAAAAGAATTCAAACATAATTCAGAGGTCTGTTTATCATATCTCAAATTAAAACCTTCTGAAGGAAATTTTAAGAAATATAACATTTTAACTTAAATAAGATGATAAAATCATGCGTGAATATTTAAAATCAATAGACTGTAAAATTGTTGATTCTCCTGTCAGTTATGATAAAACCCTATCTGATTTTATTACAAATGAAAAAGAGATACCAATTATATTCAATAACATCACAAATTTTAAAACTCGAGCCATTGCAGGTATTGTAAGCTCACGTGAGTTACTTGCAAAATCGGTGAATGTCAAACCGGAAGAATTAGCTGATTTTGTTGGTAAATCTATTGATAATCCATTACAGCCTACTTTAGTTAATTCAGCACCATTTCAACATACACATATAAAAAATCCAGATATTGGATCACTCATCCCCATTCCAGTCTTTTATGGAAATAAAAGGTATTTAACAGCTTCAATTGTCATTGCTAATGACCCTGTTACCGGCAGAAGAAATGCATCGATTCATAGGATGATGTATATAGGGAAGAATAGATTTGCAATTCGTCCGATTCCTCAAAGACATCTTCATTCATTTTATATGGCAGCTTTAGATGCGGGCAAAGATTACTTAGATATTGCGGTTGTTTTAGGTGTACATCCTGCATTGGAGCTAGCTGCGGCAACATCATACCCAGACTTGGATGAGGTGGCATTTGCAACGCGTATGATTGGAAAAATGGAAGTTTTCGATGTTAACGGAATTGAGGTGCCAGCCGAATCTGAAATTGTATTACGAGGAATGATGTTACGTGAGGAGGTCGAAGAAGGTCCATTTGTTGATTTAACAGGAACCGAAGACATTATTCGAATGCAACCAACAGTTGAAATAACAGATTTGTATATGCGAGAAAATCCTTTAACACGAATAATTCTACCTGGAAGAAAAGAGCATAAAATGTTAATGGGAATTCCTCAAGAACCAAGAATGAAAAAGTTAATTAAGAATACCATTCCAACCGTAAAAAATGTGGTAATGACAGAAGGGGGCGGTTCATGGTTGCACGCTGTTGTTCAAATTAAAAAAAGAACACCAGGAGATGGTAAGAATACTATTTTAGCGGCATTAGCAGCTCACCCTTCTTTGAAGCGTGTAGTTATCGTAGATGATGATGTGGATCCAACGGATCCAGTTGATGTTGAATGGGCAATTGCTACTAGGTGTCAACCGGACAAAAACCTTCTATTAATCCCTGGTGCTAAAGGTTCTTCTCTTGATCCATCAGCCGATGACAACAGTATCACATGTAAATGGGGAATTGATGCTACCAAACCTTTAGGTGAAAAGGGGTTTGATAGAATTTATTAGAATTTAGAATTAAAAATCAAAAAGAGAATCATCAGAATCATCTGATTCTGATTCTTTTACAAACTTGTTTTTTTTCGATATTAATTTTGTCAATCCAGACACGATTTTATCCTGTTGTTTCTGCTCACTTACCGATTTACGGATAAGCGAATCGAAATCAACCAATTCACGACATTTTGGGCATCTACCAAATATTTTTACTTTTGATTCAAAACAGGCAAGATGAAAAAACGATTTGCAATGTGGACAGGTTATAAGCATTTGCCGTTGCTGAATATATTTTTGGCAACTCTCACATAAAATACTATCCGTGTGGCAATTGGGACAAGTCTTTTTTGAAATATCATAATCTGTACCGCAGTTGTGACAGGTTATTATTTCAAGTTCCTTTGAATTATGTTTCGATGAATCAAAATCATCTTTAGGAGCGTGCAATTCAAAAAAATAACCGCTATATTCACTCTTTAAAACTCCGTTAACTAGTTTCTCTTGTTCTAAATGTTGTAGTATTGGAAGAATAGTTTCTGTATTAACATTAAAATATAAACTAACTTGATCGAGACTGATTTTTCCAGGTTTCATGGTTGCAAAGTATTGTACAAGCTCCTCTTCTAATTTTTTAGAAAATTGACTTCCTTTTTCGATTTCAGCTTTTTTTTCTTGAATTTTAACTCTAGTCTTCAAAATGGTTTGCTCAATTTTTTCTTTTAGAACTAAGGGTTTTTTAAACAACTCTCGAAAATTTGCTTGCATCCAAGATGAAGAGGTATTTTTCTCTAAAAGTGAAGGATGTAATATTTTTGTAGCCAAATCTAAGTTTTTCTCTATGATAGGAACTTCGTTTGGTATAATAAACTCTAAGGTATCATTTATCAGCCAGTCTGGTAACTGCTCAATTCTTTTTGAAAATGATTCAACTTCTGTTTGAAAAGTTTGAAATTCAAGTAAAATTTGTTCTGTACTAAATCCTTGAAATAATATTATTGAACCGTTCTTATGAACAATTAAAAATTCCCCCGGTTGAAAGGTCATAATAATTGAAGAAATCCTTTCTGAAATAGGAATGAATACTAGTTGCTTTTCATTTCTAGTAAATCTTACATCAAAAATACGAAGAATTCCTTTATCATCTATTGATATAAAATTTTCGCCATTTTGAGATGAAGTAAGAAATGAAATTTCTGATTTTAAGTCAGTAAATGAATTGACTAAATCAGGATGAATTTTATTCTCATCAAGATCCCAAATTTTAATTTCACCTAATTGATCACCTGTGATTATAGTATACATATTTCTGGGATTCTTATCCAGTGTAGTTATTTTAGAATGATGAGCTTCCTTTATAATTTTTATTTCTTTACCTTTAGTAAGATCATAATAATGAATCGAACCAGTATCTGTAGTGTAAACAAATTTCGTATCAGTTAGCCATACAGAACAAGTTAAAACTTCATCTTTTAGCTTGAGTTCTTTAATCTCTTTGTCTTTAGTAATATCAATTATAAAAATTTTATTGTCTTCTGTATAAACTAATAGTAAATTACCATCAGTCGATATAGACAAATTTGAAACAGTTTTTTTAAAAATTTTCTTTAATAAGATAACAGTATAAGATTGGTTATTTACTATAGCCAATTCTCCAGAATCAAAGGCTATAATAAAAATTTTGTTTTGAAAACTAACACATTCAATTTGCCCAAAGGGTAGTTCAATAATAAAATCCGGAGGTAATTGATCAACAAGAGCAATTTTATTATGAATTGTAATTTTTGAGTCATTTTTATAATAAATTAAAACTCCTGTATAGGGATGAACCCAAATTTTTGAATTTTTTTCTAAATTTAAGGATAATAATTGTTCTACCTTTTGATTGGTCATGATTTATATTCCTTCAAACATCCCAGCTATATCTTTCTTTCTTTTTTCTTTTTCTGCCAATTTTTTTTCATATTCAGCCATGAATTGTTTAATTTTAGGATTTTTTGATTCTGCAAGATAAATTTCTAACTGTTTTCTAACGGATTCATCCTTATCTTTCCATAAATCTAATAACCGATTAATTACGGAATCATCCTGTTGGTCCACACTAAAAGATACCAATATCTCAGCAGTAGCAATTCTAACTTGTGGTTTCAGATCAAAACTCAATTTTAAAATGAAATCTTTATAAGCAGTCATTTTTAGATTAAATTTTGAAATTTTCCTCAATATTAAATATTTAACTGACCATACGGTTTCTTTTTCTAAAATTGGCATAATAATTTCTAAAAAATCAAATGTTTGCGATTTTTCATATAAACTACTCAGGTATTCAATAGATAAATTTCGGATACTATCATGTTTATCTAAAAGACCTTTCTTGAAAATATCTAGTTTATCATCAACATAAGTTTCATTTGATTGAAATGTCTGTAACAAAAATTCTTTTCTAATATTTCGATTAGGTGAATTTAATGCTTCTTGAGTCAAAGTCAACTAAAAAACTCCATTAGAATTGTAATAAATATAAAATTCTTAACTTTACAAATTAATTTGTTGAAAATTGAAAAATGATCTTCATTTTTCAAATAAAGTTAAATTATAAGACTTTAAAAAATTTGTTAGTGGAAAGAAAAGATTTTTTGTTACAGACATTTCAATCAAATGAAACTTATGTTGATGATAAACTAGATATTTTCAAGAAAG